>JAJFMO010000604.1 GCA_020697475.1 Paenibacillaceae bacterium
CAGGAGCTGAAGGAGATCAAGCGGAAGGTCAAAGCGATGCCGCGCAAATTCCGCGCCGACCTGGAAGGGCAGCAGCGTTTTCCGGGGACGTGCATCTTTTACGACGTAAACAATGACCGCTGCGGCATCCATTCGGCGAGACCGGCGGTGTGCCGCGCTTTCGGCTATTTCGGCAACCTCGTCTGCTTCCGCAGCCCGCAAACCGCCTCCAAAGAAGACTTCGTGCCCCAAGCGGCACGGGTCGGAATGCTGTCGCAAGATTTTACGTGGAAAGATTTTTCGTAATCAAATGGCCGGGACGCCAGATTTGAGGAAACAATGAATGAACTACAACAAGTATATAAAAATTTGTATAGTGAAAAAGGGAATAGACCCTATCCTTTAGAGAAGTACAAATTTTGCCCTCAATGCGGCAATAAATTTTTGCAATGTGATGCTAATGAAATTACCTCAATACAGTGTTCCAATTGTCAACATATAGTTTACAGTAATCCTTTGCCGGCAGTAGTTGTTCTTATCGAATATGAGGACAAAATCCTGCTAGGAAAAAGAAATGGGTACTTTGGAAAAGGGAAATGGTGTATACCAGGCGGCGCTATTGAATATCATGAAGATTTCATTTCTGCTGCATACAGAGAAATAAAGGAAGAGACTGGACTCGATAACAATAATATTGAAATTGTATCTATTCTTAATGTTGTTTCTAATTTTATCGCTCCACAACGACATGTGTTATCGGTCGTTTTACTAGCAAAATTTATTTCAGGGAATCCAACCCCAGCTGATGATTTAGATGAATTACATTGGTACTCATTAAATGAACCATTGCCAGAAATGTTTTTGCCTGCTGAAGTAAACTTAATTGAATATTACGCGTCATCCAAATCCAATGGAATCGTTATTTCCAGATAGTTATCATTATGGGACGGATTTGCTGAGCTAATGTGGGCTCCAGATTTTTGGGAATCGAATTTCGCATGGTAAAATGAAAGAAAATCGGTTTCAGGAGTTCGTATATGGCTTATGATGTGATTGTAATCGGCGGAGGTTCCGCCGGACTGATGGCCGGTGTAGCCGCTACTTCCCAAGGTGCGAAAGTTCTGGTTATTGATAAAGGGGACAGGCTGGGCAGGAAGCTCGGCATATCGGGCGGCGGCCGGTGCAATGTGACGAATAATAAGGACATTGACGAGCTGATCAAACACATTCCCGGGAACGGGCGGTTTCTCTATAGTGCTTTTAGCATTTTCGGCAACAAGGACATTATTGCTTTCTTCGAAAATCTGGGCATCCGCCTGAAGGAAGAAGATAACGGAAGAATGTTTCCGGTTAGCGACAAAGCCAAGACGGTTGTGGATGCGCTGGTTAATCAGGTGAAGAAGCAAGGCGCTGAGATGATGGTTAACAGCCCTGTCGATGAAGTGCTTTTTGAAGAGGGGAAAACGGTCGGTGTGCGTCTGAAATCAGGCGAAGTCATCCGATGTGAAAATGTGATTGTCGCTTCCGGCGGCAAATCGGTACCTCGGACGGGTTCGACGGGCGACGGCTACGTATGGGCTGAGAAGGCAGGCCATTCGATCACCACGCTCTTTCCTACGGAAGTTCCGTTAACATCCAGTGAACCGTTTATTCGCAGCCGCGAGCTGCAAGGTTTATCGTTGAGAAATGTTTCGCTTACAGTTTGGAACAGCAATGGGAAAAAGGCCATAACTCACCAAGGGGATATGGTTTTTACTCATTTCGGGATTTCAGGACCGATTGCTTTAAGATGCAGTCAATTTGTCGTCAAGGAACTTGCTAAGACGGGGGAATCGACCGTTGCGTTGACGATTGATTTCAAACCCGATCAGTCGGTTGGCGAAGTATTTGAGGAAACGATGGAGTTGGCCAAGAGCGAACCGAAGAAGGCGATTAAAAATGTATTGAAGGCGTATTTGTCGGAACGGATCATCCCGCTCCTACTGTCCAAGGCGAAATTGGATGAGCTCACAACGTATGACAATATTCCCAAACAAGGTTGGTTGGATTTAAGCCAATTGATTAAAGCTCTGCCTGTAGCTATTGACGGTACTTTGTCTATCGAAGAAGCGTTTGTTACCGGCGGCGGAGTCAACCTCAAAGAGATCGACCCGAAGACGATGGAATCGAAGCTCATGAGAGGGTTGTACTTTTGCGGGGAAATTCTGGATATCCACGGCTATACCGGCGGATATAACATTACGGCGGCTTTTGCCACGGGGTATACCGCGGGCAAGAGTGCGGCTTTGTCGTTAAGTCTGCATAGCTAAGAAGCGCGCTCGAGCTGTCGGGTGCGGCTTCTGGCGGCGCGGACGGCGAATACCGCGACGAACATGCGGGGTCGGCGGATGCGCCGGCAGGCATATGCGACATCGCATCACCTGCCTGTGCCAGCCCGGTCTCCGCCGCCTTCTCTTGCAGCGCGTCGCCGAAGCCCAGGAACGATCGCGTCAAAAAGCCGGCGTACAGCGTCGGGGCGATCGTAAGCCCCATCTGCCGCAGCAAGGAGGCGCCGGCCAAGGCGACTCCTTTGTTGTCGGCGGCATTTTCGGTGGCGAGGATGTTGATCGGCGCTCCGAGCATCATGCCGAAGCCCAAGCCGACGAGGCAACTGGCCGCGACCATCTGCCACGTCGACGACACCCACAGCGGGAACAGGGCAAAGCCGACGATTGCGAGTGTGGCAGCCAGCAGCAGCGTGAAGACCGGCCCTTTGCGGTCGATCAGCGCCCCGCCGCCCCCGGCGCCGATTCCCGAAGCAAGCGCCAGCGGTGTAAACCAGTAGCCCGCCTGCGTACTGCTCACCCCGAGAAACTGCTCCACATAGCTCGGAATGAAGATGACCGCAGCCAACACCCCGCCGGAACCGAGCGCCAGCAATAGAGTCAGCCGGTACACCGGGTGCTTGAGCAGGCTGACGGGCAAAACCGGTTCGATTCCTTTGGCGGAAACTTTCCTCTCCATATATAGAAATAAGATCGCTAGTGCAATTCCCAACAAGGTAAACACAAGAAACGGCGCATGTGTCAGGTTGTCGAGGAAATTCGCGCCTTTCAACTGTGTCAGCCCGTACATCAGGGAGATGCTGGCCGCGCTCAAGATGAGGATCCCGGCGGTGTCCAGCTTGGAGTTGCTCAAATTCTGGCGGGCATGAATCGTACGCGCCCCGAGAATGAGCAGCAGCACGGCAATGGGAAGGTTGATCAGGAACAGCCAGTGCCAGGTGCCGGTGATATCGAGAACGAAAGCGCCCAGATTGGGGCCAATAATTGAGGCTATGCCGTTCATGCCGCCCAGGATGCCGAGCGCTCGGCCATGTTTTTCCTTGGGAAACGTGTCGAGTATATACGAGCTGGCCAGGATGAAGATGCCCCCTCCGCCCAGCGCCTGAATAAATCGGGAGACGAGGAACAGCGGGAAGTTGATGCTGCACGCGACGAGCAGTGATCCGACGCCGAACAAGGCGATTTCGATCAGGAACAGCAGCCTGCGGCCATATCGGTCGGACAGTTTGCCGACAATCGGCAAACTGATGGCGAGGCCGAGCGTATAGATGGTGATGATCCAAGCGCCCCATGAAGGCGTCACGTTGAAGGAACGATACAAGGTTGACAGCGAAGAGGCGACAATCCCGTTGTCGAGTGCGGCCATGAACACCCCGATGGACATCGTCAGCAAGGCTAAGCCGGTTTTGCCGTTTGGCATGCCACCGAGTGGCGTTTCTCCCGTTGACGTCTTGCCCCCCGCCATTTTACCACCCGCCGTCCGATTCGCCATTGCGTCCCCCACCTTTTTCCACTAAACTTGACTTATTCAATGATTGCATATGATTAGTCACATATGACTATAACGTTAACCTTAAAATACCAACATTAATGCGAATAGTCAACAAGGGCAACAAGGGGGCGGGGTTCGATGGGCGAGCGCGAATTGCTGGTTCTGGGTCTGTTGAAAACCCAAAGCCAGCACGGCTATCAAATCAACGATTTTATCGAGCGAAACTTGGGCCGGGTGTCGGATATGAAGAAGTCGACGGCATACTTGCTGTTGAAGAAGCTGAATCAATCCGGTTATGTCGGCGTGTCGATCGAGCAGGACGGCAACCGGCCGCCGAAACAGGTGTATTCAATTACGCCGGCGGGGGAGGCGAAGTTTCTGGAGCTGCTGCGGGAGGCACTGAACCAGTTTGATGATGTGACACCTTCCGGCGACATCGGGTTGATGTACATCGATTATTTGCCCCGCGACGAGGCGATCCGTTTTCTGCAAGAGAGGGTGGAGAAGGTGGAGGCGCTGCTTGCGGTCTACGCGAACGCTCCGAAGCATGGCTTCGGGGTAGGGGTGGATTTGTCCATCCGCCACCGGGTTGTGCTGCTGAAGACGGAGCGCGATTGGCTGAAGCAGTGTGTGGAGCAGTTGCCGAAGTGATAGGTTGGGTGTGGGTGTGGGGTGGCGGACGTTTCGGGATTGTGGTGACGATAGAAATGATGGGATTGGCTGGATATTAAGCGCA
>JAJFMO010000137.1 GCA_020697475.1 Paenibacillaceae bacterium
CCGAGGCGATGCAGCGCAAGTAATCCTTTATGTACCGCTGGTATTTCCAGCTTTTCAACTGCGCTGGAGTCAGCCCTTCCGGCGGGGCGACTTTCAAATCCAATTCGTTTAAGTCGCGGTCGATTCTCATGGTCGCCACTTCGGCGGCTTTAGCACGTCCTTCGTAATCGTCATTGAACGTCGGCGGCTCCGGAATATCCATATCGTCATACATGTGCGCATGCTTCTCGTCCGGTTCCCAGTGCCGATGCGGCGCCTTATGATGACACATCAGCATAAAGGGGCGATCCTTGTCGCGGCCATCCAGCCATTCGATCGATTTATCCGTAATAATGTCCGTTACGTATCCGGTGAAAGACGTCTCCACGCCCATGTCGTACATTTTCGGATTATGGTAGTCTCCTTGTCCAGGCAATACACACCAGTAATCGAATCCGGTCGGATCGTGATGCCCGCCGTGGCCGAGGTGCCATTTGCCAACGATCCCGGTCTGATAGCCTGCGGCTTGAAGTATCTTCGGGAACGTCTGCTGACGGCCGTCGAACTTGCGGCCCAGCGTTTCCACGCCGTTCAAGTGGTTGTACTTGCCGGTGAGTATCACGGCCCGGCTTGGCGCGCAGATCGAATTGGTGCAGAAGCAGTTGGTGAACGTCATCCCACCGCTGGCAATCCGATCGATGTGAGGTGTTTGGTTGATTTTGCTGCCGTAAGCGCTGATCGCGTGGGCGGCGTGATCGTCGCTCATGATGAACAGAATATTGGGTTGTTTGTTTGCTGCTGAATTATCGGACATTTTTGCCACTCCTCCTGTAAGTTCTCTCTCCATGTCAAACTGTCAAATCGTCGGCGCGTTCTCGTCGCAATGGTTCACCGACGGCGCCTCAAACAAGATCCAGTTGGACAGCGCTTGTTTATATCGGGCAATTTCCCGCTCGTATTCCGGATCGTCCATCCGGTTATGCAACTCCATCGGATCGTTCTGCAAATCGAAAAATTGCGACTCGCCGGGCTCGTCCCGCAACAGCAATTTGCCTTTCGCCGACCGTACCATATACTCCTTGCCCCCGCGGCCCCTGTTGCCGGTCTCGCCGAATATCCACTCCCGTCCTTGCGCCTCTTTGGCAAGATCCAATCCATCCATATACTTGCCGGGCTGCAGCCCGGAAGCGCGCAGAACCGTCGTCGCCACGTCCACGTTGTTGACTAATCCCTCTTCCACTTCCCCTTTGCGGCGCATGCCCGGGAATTTGATCACGAGTGGAACGCGCATCAGCGGATCATACATGTAGTGGCCTTTGCCGACCATATGATGGAAACCGAGAAACTCGCCATGATCGCTAGTGTAAAAGATTAGGGTGTTATCGTAAAGCCCTTTTTGCTTCAACAAATCGATCATGCGCCCGATATGGTGATCGACTTGGGAGATGCAGGCGTAATAGTAAGCCATCGTCCATTTCATCCGGTCTTCCGTCAAATCCAGCTTGGCGAAATTCCCCCTGTATTGGCTTGCGTCGACAGCCGCGATATCTTCGGTCCAGCCGGGCAGCAGAGTCAATTGGTCCGGGTCGTACATTGTGTTCCAGGGAGCCGGAGGATCGAACGGGCGGTGTGGCCGGTTGAATCCGACGAATAACAGATTCCCGCCGGTTTCGTCCCATTGTTCCAGCGTCTCGACGGCCCGGTCTCCGATCCAGGTGGTAATGTGATCCTTCTCGTCAACGAACGACTCTTCCGCCCCGAAACCCCAATGGATTTTCGGACTTTTCAAGTTGCGAATTCCCTTATCCTGCAACTGTACGTAATAGTTCGTGTCACGCCGATCCCCTTTGGGCTTCTCCGTCAAGTAAAACTCATCATACCCGACGTCCTGATATTGCGGTGTCAAATGCATCTTGCCGATCGCCCGGGTGCGATACCCGGCTTGGCGCAGCAAGCGCGGGAACGTGTCCAGCCCGTTCGGCACGCCGGCTGTGTTGGACCAACCGAGATGCTGGTGCACATACATTCCAGTCAACAAGGACATGCGGGAAGGAGTGCATACCGGGTAGCAAGTGAAGCTGTGGGTATACTTGACCCCGTCGGCGGCCAATTGATCCATGTGAGGCGTGCGGATGTCGGCATTTCCATAGGCGCCCATGCAATCCCAGCGGTGCTGGTCCGTATGAATCAGCAAAATATTGATCTTTTCATTCCCGCTCATTGTCCGATCTCCTCTCCTGCCCGGAGTACTTCCTGCAAGAACGGATCCTTTTCAGACTCCAGCCATGCAGCCATTTTCCCTTCCAAAACAGCAATCGTATCGTCGTACCCCTGTCCCTTGCCAATCGGGTTCATCTGATACGGATCGTTGGCCAAATCGTACAGGATCCGCTCGATCTTGTCGTTCCTCCCTTGATGAACTGCGTAAGAGTAACGTTCCGTGCGTACGCAGCGCCACCACGGCTTGACGCCGTCCTGGAAAATATACGCAACATCCGGCGTGTCCGCCGTCCGGCCCAGCAGCCGAGGAGAAAAATCGGTTCCTTGCACCGGAGCCGGAATATTCACACCCATCAATCCGAGCAGTGTCGGCATGAAGTCGAGTTGGCTGAATACCGCGCTATCGCGGCCTGCCTTTATTTGACTCGGCCACCGGATAAGGAAAGGAATCCCGATCGATTCCTCGTACCAAATATGCTTGCCCATATCGGCGTGCGAGCCCATCATGTCGCCATGGTCCGCCGTAAATACGACGATCGTGTCCTCGGTGAGCCCTTCCTCCTCAAGCGTCTGCATCAATCGGCCGAAATTTTCGTCGAGCGAGGTGATGGAACCGTAATAGCCGGGAATGGCGCCAACCGCCCGTTCCGTCGCAACAAAGTTCGGCCGACCGGTCGTCGTGACGCCTTCGTACAGCTTCACAAATTCCTCCGGAGCGAAATATTGCCCTTTATCGGAAACTTTCGTCAAATCAGGCGCATGTTTCGTCGCCGGATGAGGCGGTGTCCAGGAGACGAACAGCGCGAACGGGTTCTCTTTGTTGCGTTTGATAAAGTCAATCGCAACATCCGTCTGACGATCCGGCTGCCAGCCATACTCATACACATGCGTATCCTTACCCGTAAAATGATTGATCAGATAATGATTATGAGTAATGTTCGCGCCATACCAGAACCGGAAGCCGTGCCGTCTTTCCTCAGGGATAAACTCGCCTTCAGGCGTGTCGTATCGGCCGCCATTCCTGCCGTCCAAGTGCCATTTGCCGATATAGCCGGTCGAGTAGCCGGCGGCGTTCAACGGCTTGGCGAAGCTTTCTTCCGATTCCGGCAAGGCGAACCGGTTGGCGACAACCCCCGTCGATTGCGGGTATCGTCCGGTAAAGATCGTCGCGCGGGCCGGCACACAGAGCGGACAGGTGGCGACTGCATTCGTGAACAACGTCCCTTCTGCGGCAAACCGATCCAGGTTCGGCGTAATGGCAGGGTCCTCGTTCATGCATCCCAACGCCTGGCGACGCCATTCGTCTGCAAATACGAATAACAAATTCGGTTTCTTCTCCATAGAATTTGCTCGCTTCCTCTCATTGGCCGGCAGCTGCCAGCGCTTTATCGATTTCGTCTTGCGCCTGGCGCAGCGCGGTGTTGACATCCATGGTACCGGGGAGAACCGACTTCTGGAATAATTCGTTCACAATTTGCTTTTCCTCCGGCCAGATCGGCGATTGGTACACGATCGGAGCCGGCGTCGTTTCGAAGATCGGCTTCAAATCAATATCTTTGGGCAACAGGAGATCTTTGGTAAAGTTTTGCCGGTACTTGGGATCCTTCAGGGTGGTCATTAGGCCGGACCGCATCATCTTATCGACGAAATCGTCGGAAATGATCGTCTTTATCACTTTGAACGCCTCATCTTTATGAGGACTTGTCGCCATGATCGAAATGGTGTGCCCTTCGTAGGCCCAACTGCTGGTTGGCTTCTCAGGAAACGTCGGAACGGCAACCAGCCCCCATTTCAAATTCGGAGTTTGAACCAAGTCCGGCAAAAAGTTGTTGATCGGCAGCATCGCCAACCTTTGTTCTTTCAGAAATTGCTTGGTCGCATTCTGATTCGCCACCGGACCGGAATTGCCGGGAATGTCGTATACGCTTTTGACGAAAGCCATCAAGCTGCTCCAGCCTGGGCCGGTCACAATCGCCTTCCCCGTCTTCTGATCCACATAGGACAGCTCCAATTGGGATGCCAGCCGGTCGAACACGTTAGGTTCAAGCCCCCGATATTGCACGCCGTCTTGCTGCCGCGTCAACCGCTTGGCCAATTCCCTCGCTTCCGTCCAGGTCATCGCTTTGGTCGGGTAGGCGACGGCGAACTTATCGAATATATCTTTATTAAAATATAAAGCATCATAATGCCGGTTGTAGGGAATGGCGATCATTTTCCCACTCTCGGACCCTCGTCTGACCATATCGATCGCATTGTCTTCAAATTTGGACAAGTCGATATTTTCCTTCTTCATATACTCGCTCAAATCGAAGGACAACCCAAGTTTGTCGAAAATGGCCAGTTTACTCGAGGAAGTGATCACCAGATCCGGGATATCGTTCTGCGCAATGAGCTTCTCCAGCCCCGTAGGATTGCCGTTCATGACGTTCTGCGCAAGCAAATTCAGCTTGATATTCGGGTATTTGTCCGTTACCGCCTTCTGGACAACGGCGAACTCTTCCGCATTCCCCCATTCAAACCCCTCCGGAACGGCAATGGTCAGAGTCGCTTCCTCAACCGATTCTTTCTCGCTTGTTGTTACCGCAGCCTGGCTGCATGCCGCGACAGCGGAAACAACAAGGCATGCAATCAGACACTTCATCACCCTCTGTATCATTTGGATTGACCTCCCCCTGATTTGAAGCTGACTTATTGTTGATAAAGATCCTCTAACTGGCTCCACCCTATCTGATGCTTGTGAATCAACCGCGTCATTCCATTGCGATAATTTCTGTTTTCGTTTCGGTCCGGAGTAAGATTGCGGTATTGTTTCATATAGTCGAAAAGGATCTCGAGCAGCTCCAACCGTGTTTCCCGATAACCCGGTTGATCGTACACGTTGTGCAATTCAAGCGGATCCTCGGCCAAATTATACAGTTCGCCGTCCTTGCCGCTGCCGTTGAACACCAATCTGAACTGCTTCGTACGGATCGCTGTTTGGCGTCGCCCGCCCGTTTCGCAGACGACATAGGGCTTCCCGGCACTCGTTCCTTCCAACAAAGGGATGACGCTTCTCCCATCCCGTTCGTCGGGAACCGGCACATGGGCAAGTTCACAGAGCGTTGGGTAAACATCGACACTTTCCATGAAGCCGTCGATGCGCTGTGCCGAACGAATGCCCGGATATTTCAAAATGAACGGAATGTGATGAAGAGATTCGTTAATTCCCACCGATTTGAGCATCAGCCCATGTTCGCCGCCAAAGTCTCCATGATCCGAAGTAAAAACAATGATCGTGTCGTCGTACTGTCCGGTCGCCTTAAGCTGATCGATCACTCTCCCAATCTGTTCGTCAATCATCGTGATCAGGCCGTAATAGAAGGCCAGATGATGTTTCAGATCGCGCTCATCGTGCGGAGTGTAAGGCGAGCCTTTGCCTCTGCGATTCAGCAAGTCGCGGAAATAAGCGGGCTTCCCGGCAAACTCGTTGTCGAACAAGTCTTTTGCGCTTTCAGGAAGCTCGATGTCCTCCGGGTTGTACAGCATCCCGCGGTCGAACGGGGTTGTGAGCGGATTATGCGGACGCTGGAAACTGAGATGAAGGAAGAACGGCCGGCTCTTGTCCCGCTGCTGCAAAAACTCCATTGCCCGATCCCCTGTCCATCTTTCCAGCGAATGCTGTTCCGGGATTTGGGAAATAAAAGGCTGCTTGTCGGGCACATCATTCAGATCGTATAAATGAGCCAGTCCATTGTCGTACAGATGCTTGAAATAATGATTTTTCAGCGGGTCGATCCAGTCCCCATCCGTCAAGTCGCTATATCGGATAAATTCATAAGCTTCCTCGTCCCACAGCTTGACGCTGTGCGATTTGCCGACGATTCCCGTCTGAAAACCGGTTCGCCGGAACACGGCCGGCAGCGTATCCGGATTGCGGATCGGCAAATTGAAAATGTTGTTGCCGAGAACGCCGTGGCTCCGCGGGTACTGGCCTGTCATGAAGGAGGCCCGGGACGGGCCGCATACCGGGAAATTGCAATAGGCGCCCGTGAACATGGCGCCGTCTTCCGCCAGACGGTCCAGATTCGGCGTTCTTACCTGAGAGCCTAGCGCACTCAGGCAGGCAGCATGAAATTGATCCGCCATCATAAACAAAACATTCGGTCTCTTTTGCACTCCGTTTCCACCTCATCGCAATCGTCCATTTTCGCCATCCGTTTTCGTTATTGCGCCGCCATTTGTTCCTTAATCTTCTGGTTCAGCTTGTCTTCCGCTTCCCTGAGCGCTGTGTTCACATCTTTCTTCTTCGCCACCACATCTTTCATCGCGGTGTTGAGCAGGCCGAAATCGTCGTATACGGTCGGAACGTAAGCTTTGGCCGGCTTGGTCGCAAAAATCGCTTTCATGTTCTTGCCTTTCAGAAACGCCAAATCCGCACCGAAAGCATCCTTGATCTTCGGATCTTGCAGAATGCTTAATCGGCCTTGCCGGGTAAGGTCGGTTTGCACCTCATCGGACGTCACCGTGGAGATTACCAGAAAATCGGCATCCTTGTTCTTGCTTGTGGCTGTGATCGACAGCATATGCTGATCCAAGCGGAAGCCGAGCCCGGGCGCCTCCTTCCAGGTAGGAAGGGATGCCATATCCCAATTCAGATTCGTCGCGGTGTCCAGGTGCGCGGTAAACAAAATATTGTTGGTGGTAAACATGGCGAGCGTCCGATCCTTCACAAACAAGTCGTTGGCTTTGGCGTTCGCTATCACTTGCTCGTTGCCCGGAATGAGATGGATCTTGACCATCATCTCCAGCACCTTTTTCCACTGATCCGTATTGATTACCGCCTTGTTGGTTTGCGCATCGACGTAAGGCAAGGTCAACTGCGAAGCCGGTCTCTGAATCACATTCGTCTCCAGCCCGCGGTATTGAACGTTGTCTTCCCTGCGGGTTACTTTGATCGCCAAATCATAAGCATCGTCCCATGTCATCCCGTCTTTCGGATAGGGAACACCGAATTTATCGAAGATGTCCTTGTTGTAATAAAGCACGCTGAAATGCCTCGTGTAGGGGATAGCCATCAGCTCATCCATCCGTGAAGACGCCTTGACCTCGGCAATGACCTCGGGCTCGAATCGGGCCAAGTTCATATTGTGTTTCTTGATCATCTCCGTTAAAGGATAAGTCAGGCCCAGCTCAATGTATTTATCCATGCCGCCGATGTTGTGATGAATGACCATGTCCGGGGTTTGTCCGGCTGCGACAAGCTGCGGCAGGTTCGCCCCTTCGCCGTAGATAATCGGTTGCACGGTGATCCACGGGGTTTTCTTGCGAACAGGAGAAGTAATATAGCGATCGAATTCCTCTTCAGTCAAAAAGCCGTTCTCACCCATGCCAATGGTGACGGTTACCGCTTCGTTGTTCGTCGCACCCGCCGTACCCGCCGCACCCGTCGGAGCTTCCTTGTTCTCGCATCCGGCAAATACCAAAGCAAGCACTGCCAACCCGCATAGTGCCAACCATCTTGTCTTCATGGATTCATACCCCCAGGTTATTGAGAATCCGGCAAAATTGCGTTCATGCGTTCTCTAAACCATTGTTCGGCGGTGCTATGCCATTCTGCCGCTTGTCGTTGCGCTGCTTCCGGCAACACGACGGGAGCCCGGTCATCGAGATGGCTCGGCGGCAACGTCTCGAATAAGACGAAATCGGAAAGCTTGCGGATATAAGACTGCACCTCTTCGCGATACTCCGGCGCCTCGTATACGTTTTCCAGCTCGAACGGGTCGCTCTCCAGATCGAAGAAAAGCCGTTGCTTCACGTTGTGGCCGTAAATCAGCTTCCGCGTCGTGGAGCGAAGCATGTATTGGCTGCCGTTTCCTTGCTCGGCGAACACGTACGG
>JAJFMO010000138.1 GCA_020697475.1 Paenibacillaceae bacterium
TTTTAATTGTAAATGCAGGAATTATGATAAAGATAAGAGTTGAGAGGAAGATCCAAATGTTCGTATTTTTATTTGTTTTGAAGATCGTTTTTAGTGCTATCGAATTTTTCGGGGGAGTCATATTATCATTAAGTATATTCAGAATACCTTATAAATTTATGTTGTCGAAAACCATTCTTATATCCGCAGTTATGGCAATAATCGAGGTTTATTTCAGGGAAATCGTGGGTAACGATTATGCTTTACTTCCTGTAGTTATTGCTGAAATCATTTTATTTATAATTATTTTTCAATTGCCCATCCTATATTCCTTGTTGATTTGTATCATTGGTTATTTAATTGGTTTTATTGCAGAAACTTTTATTATTTTGATTGGATCATCAACTGGAATAACCAGTTTAAACCTCATAGGCAGTTCTGTAGTTCATTTATTTGGCATCGAATTGGTGACTGCAATACTGACGCTCCTTATTGCATGGTTTTTACAGGTAAAAAAGTTAGGATTTCAATTTGTCGCTAAGCATCTCTTACTGAAAAAGAGCTTGAAAGGTTACAATTTCCTACTTTCTGGATTAGTGTTGTTAGGTGTGGTCGGAATGCAATTTCAATTAATAACTTTAGAAGGGCGTAACATCAAACTATATATCCAATTTCTTCTAACTGCTATTTTCCTAATTGCAATAGTTGTAGCATATTTTTATAACAAAAAACAAATAAAGACAAAATATGAAAGGTTGGCGAAAAATGAATCTAATAGATAAGGCTTCTTATAACATCGCATTATTTATTAGAAAAAATAATCCGGATGCAGGATCTGAAACTGCACTGAAGTATACTTTAAGTCTTTTAATCAATACCTTCTCTGCTATAACAATAAGTCTCATAATTTGTTCAATATCAGGCCATCTTACAAATTCAATCATTGTTGCTCTTGTATGGCTAGCAATTAGATATGTAAGCGGTGGGTTCCATTTAAATTCCTCAATTTCTTGTTGTGTTTTCTCAATTTTTATTATTGTCACAATCTCACATTTGAATTACAATTATAGCTGGTTAGGATTTCTCTTCGATATTTTATCCATATGTATTGTGGGGTGGAAAGCACCAGTTGGGTTGGAAAACGTAAGTAGAATTGAAATAAAATATTATCCCCTTTTGAAGGCAATTGCTGTATGCTTAGTAATATCAAATTTCTTCATACAATCATCATTACTCTCATCAGTTTTCTTCGTACAATCCCTGATGTTACTTCGTACAACAGAAAATTTTTTTCATTATATTGAAAGGAGGTTCTCGAATGAAAAAGCAAATAGCTATTTATCTTAACGTTGTACTTATGGCAGTTGGATCTTTTTTAGTATTCACTAACTCATATCTAGTTCACCGCCCGGAAACTCCGCAGGAATTACTTAAGAAATAATTTATCCGTACATCCGATTGGCTGTCGGATTTTCACCGACAGCCAGACCTTATCTTTAGTGGAGCTGATCATCCGAAATGCAAAAAATCCCGGTAACTCGTGACGGAAAAAAAGGATCGGAAACCATAATCATTAACTCGGATGATATCGTCAAGATTGATCGATTAAAAGATCGCGAGTACATCGTTCATACAGCGGATGACCAGTATTTTCTGGATATATCATTGGATTCGATTGAAGAATGGCTTTTCGAAGAAGGTTTCAGGCTCATCGATAGCTCGAATATTGTCAATATGAATAATGTGACCAAATACGACGCTCGCAAAGGGGTCGTATATTTAGCTGATGCGGAACAAAACAAAATTGCCAAGACCGCGTCCGCCGCAAGAATTCACAAGGATCATATCGAAAATTTGCTGGAATTGTTTAATCGTGCCAAGGAAGAACCGGAAAATGAAGAGTACCAGCAATCGTTCAGCGATTGGATGAAATCGAAAATTGTCGAAACTGAGGACGATCGGTTGCTTCGCTCCTACGCTACTGTGCAAGCCGTTAACGAGCACAAGAAAGCGCAAGAGAAAATTATGCACATGGCCTATCACGACTTGTTGACCGACTTACCGAACAGGCCTAGATTTCATGCCCACCTAACGGAGAAAATCGAAGAAGCCCATAAACAACAGAAAATGTTGGCGGTAATTTTCTTAGGTCTCGACCGCCTGAAAATTATAAATGACTCCCTCGGGCACGTCGCCGGGGACAAGCTGTTACAGACGATTTCCAAACGATTGATGAAATTCCTGCCGAAAGAAATTATGGCCTCACGTTTCGGCGGAGATGAATTTATGATCCTGTTGCCGGAAATTAACCACGTAGACGAAGTCAAGAACTTTATCAAATCGTTATCCCCGGTTTTTAGCGAACCGTATTTATACGATAAACACGAACTGGCCTTGACTACCAGCCAAGGGATTGCCGTGTACCCCCACGATGGGACCGACGCCGACTTGCTGATCAAGAACGCCCATGTTGCCTTGTCCCGTGCAAAGAAGAAGGGCGGCAACATCTATCAATTTTATCACCCCCAAATGAACAAAAATTCGTTGCATCGGCTGAATCTGGAGATTCATCTCCGGCGTGCTTTCGAGCGGAACGAATTTGTCGTCTATTATCAGCCGCTTGTCGATCTGACAACTGGGACCATCATCGGTATGGAAGCCCTAGTTCGTTGGATTCATCCGGAGTGGGGAATGATCTCTCCCGGCGAATTTATCCCGATTGCTGAAGAAACCGGGCTCATCTCTTCCTTGGGCAAATGGGTATTGAAGCAAGCCTGCGTTCAAAACCATTATTGGTTGAAGGTCGGATATCCGCCCTTGTGCGTATCCGTTAATATTTCTGCCAACCAATTTCATCAACACGATTTTCTGCGAAGCGTGGAATCAATCCTGGAAATTACCGGACTCGCCCCCGATCAACTCTGTTTGGAAATTACCGAAACCGTAGCGATGCAAAATGTTTCGTCCATCATGGAGACGTTGAACAAGCTGCGGAAACTCGGCATTCGGATGGCGATCGACGACTTCGGCACAGGCTACTCTTCGTTAAATTATTTGAAGCAATTCCGAGTGGAAATGTTAAAAATCGACCAATCGTTTACCCGGGATTTGAATATCGATGAGGACAACGCAGCGATCGTTTCAGCCTTGCTCACCATGTCTCGCCAACTGAGAATACGAACGTTGGCGGAAGGGGTCGAAACGAAGGAGCAACTAAATTTCCTAAGGGAACGAGGATGCGATCAAATACAGGGCTATTACTTCAGCCCCCCGTTACCCGGACCCGAATTCGAGCAAATGTTAAAGGATAACCGAAACATATACGAATTAGCGAAACGCTGAAAAAAGCTGCAACTTTTTTCAGCGTTTTTCGTCTACACATTTAACAAGGTTTGGAAAGGGAAATCATCATGTCACCGACTACCGGTTCGGCCACTCCCTTGCCCACTCGCCGCAATCCGAAGCGACGCAAGCGCGGTTGGTTCGGGATATTAGTACGATATGTGGCTGTACTTATTCTGATGTTCGTATCTTTGTTCAGCCTATGGTTCTTCTTCACGGATTCAGGGACAAGCCTGCGTTACTTAATGGCAGATACGATTATCTCCACCCAACATCGCAGCTGGGCGAAGTACCTGATCGGGCAGAAGGGGCTCGATAATCGGGTTCAGCAAATATGGGATCAATTCGACGAATGGGCCGAGATTCGGGAAGTTGAACCCATTTCTATTCCGACTGAGCAGGTTACGGTCGCTATCCCGGTCGTAGAGAAAGAAAAGCAGCCGGTCGAGATTGAACCCATCGAGGGCAAAGGGTTTAAAGGCTATTTATTAAAAGTCCACGATCCGAAGAAAGTTCGGATTGCCGTGCCGAACCGTGTCGGCAAAGGCGAAAAAGTGTCGAGTATGGTCAAGCGCCTAGGAGCGATCGCAGGCGTAAACGGCGGAGGCTTCATCGATCCGGAATGGATGGGCAATGGATTTCAGCCGGACGGTATCGTCATTTCCGACGGTAAAATTTTTTACAACGACTCGGGGATGACAACGAAGCAGCACATTGTCGGCATTGGCTCTGACGGACGGATGATTGCGGGCAAATACTCGGCGAATGAGCTGCTCAAGATGGGCGTGAAGGAGGCGGTTTCGTTCGCGCCGCAATTCATCGTGAACGGCGAAGGGCTGGTCAAGAACGCCGCAGACGGCTGGGGCATCGCTCCACGCACTTGTATGGCCCAAACCGAAGACGGAACGATTCTGTTCGCGATCATCGACGGCAGGCAGCCGGGACATAGCATAGGAGCCACGTTGTATGACGTGCAGAACGTGTTTCTAGAGCATGGCGCGGTCATTGCCGCTAACCTGGACGGCGGCTCGTCCACGGTGCTTGTACACGACGACAAGATCGTCAATCGCCCGGCCAGCGAATATGGAGAGCGATATTTACCAACCGCTTGGCTCGTATTCGAGCATCCCGAACAGGCGGACATCAAGAACATCTGGGCAGGGCTGGACATCTCCAAGATCGATCCATCCAAGTGGTAAAATGAAAACCGCCGCAATCTCCCGAATCGGGGAAGATGCAGCGGTTTTTTTGACTTTTGGAGCCAAGTATTTAGTTGGTGACCTTCTCAGTGTTCTCTTCCTCTGCGTCCTGTGCAGTTTCTTCGACGGAGGCAGCTACTTCCTTGCGACCGTTGCGCCACGATTTGACTTCTTCAGCCACGTTGCCGACGGTTTCCTTGGCGATGCTGGTCCATTCCGAGGTCGTATCGGCGATCCCTTTGGCGAGGTCCTGAGTTTTGTGGCTTACTTCCTTGTACTGGTCGCCCAAATCTTTACGCAATTCCTGGCCGCTCTTCGGAGCCAGCAAAAGCGCGGTCAGTGCCCCGAGTACCCCTCCGACTACAGCCCCTGCGAGGAAGCTTTTGCCGCTATTGCCTTGATTATCCGACATCTTTCTCATCTCCTTGTTTCGTAGTCTGCGCTTGCGCCTTGACCGACTGATCCTGACGATGCGCCTTCCATACTTGCCACAGCTGAATACCGGCAGCCGCCCAATCAACCACGTTCGCCCACTGCTGCTGTCGGCTGCGAAGCGTTTGTTCCACTCCCATCACACCTTGGGATAGCGAGGCGGATACTTGTTTGACAGACTTCGTTACTTCTTGCACCGCTTCCCCGACTTGGTTCGCCGAGTTGAAGAACGGATCCGTCTTCTCTAATTTGCCCTGAATATCCGTTGTGATCGATTGAGTGGATCGAAGCAACTTGTTCAGTTCCAGCGAAGTTTCCGCCAGTTCCCGCTGGATCTGGTGGATCGAGTCGTGTGCCTGCTTCAGCGATTCCCGGGCGGCAATCATCGTACGTACCGCAAAGAATACAAGTACCGCGAAAGCGCAGGCAACGACCGCTGCGCTGATCTCGACAACCATCATAGGCTCCACCTCTTTCACAGGAATGGGCTGCTACCTATCTTTACTTTCATTATAAGCCGCAGCCTCCGTGTTTGACACAGTTGACGGCGAAAAATCAGGAAAGCTCCGATCCAGGATGGCGGCAATTTGTCCGACCGCGTCGTCGACATTTTCTGCATGGACAAGGACAGGTTCCCCTGTGTGTTTGCTGAACGCAAATTCGTAGCGAGGATCGTAATAATGTTCCAACAACAAGGTGACCGCCTGCTCCCAACGATTCGCTTGCAACGCTTCATCGATTTCGCTGGCGATCGGGGTGTGGATTTTGCTGCGGATCCTGGCGAACGATTGCATGCACTCTTCTTTATGGCTATCCGGCTGGTAATCCTCTATGATGTGCTGAGTGCGGGTCGCTACCGGCATATCCAGGCATATTTGAATTCCTTGCTCCTTCGCTTCGACGAGGAAGTCGGGTAGGACGACTTTGCCGACCCGCTTGCTCTCCGCCTCAATCATGATGAAGGGTGCATCCCTATATTGAAGCAATTGCTCGATAATGAGCGAATCGAATGTTTTCTGATTGTTCGGCGTCAAGCCGATCTGCCCGAAGATCGACCCGCGGTGCATGGCCATCGCCTCCAAATCGACTACGGGGTAGCCCATTGCGGCAAGCTTTTGCAATATTTTCGTCTTGCCGGTGCCGGTATTGCCGTTCAAGACGACGCACGGTTGCTGCAGCTCGAAGTTGGCTAGCTGGTCGACGACCCACTTGCGATAGGCGCGCACCCCGCCCACGAGGCGATACACCGGCATCCCCATTAAGTCGATCACGGTTGCCGACGACTTGCTGCGCATTCCACCTCTCCAGCAAAATACCGCCTTACGCCCTTCAATTTCTTCGAATTGCCGGATGAACAACGGCAGCTTTCGCGAGATGATCTCGAGACCCCTCTGCTTCGCCGCCTTCACTCCGACACGAGTATACAAGGTGCCGACATCGGCCCTCTCTTCATCATCGAAGAACGGAACGTTCACACTGCCGGGAATGGTCGAATCGGCGAATTCCCCAGGGGATCGCACGTCCACCAGCGCCAATTGCTTGCTCTTGCGCAGCTCCAACAATTCTTCAATCGTTATATCCTGAAACATGCCTGTTATCCCTCCAAAACCCGTCATCCCGATAAAATGGCGCCTCTCAGCACCGATCACAACTATTCCAGCACGTGGATATGGCCCGGATGGCTATCGGTGACATCGCCGATCCGCGCTGCTGCGACGCCAGCTTGGCGCAAGCCGGCGAGCAATTCGTCCGCGTCGGCTGACGCGACGGAAATCAAGAGCCCGCCGGACGTCATGGCGTCGCACAAGATCAAGCGGCCGATCGCGTCCATATCGGCCGGAAATTGAACCACACCCTCCACATGGGCGTGGTTGTTCTTTGTGCCGCCGGGGACGCTGCCGGCCTCGGCCAGTTCGCGCAGGCGCGGGAGCTTCGGCACCTGCGAATCGAAGATGCGCAAGCCGACGCCGCTGCCCCGCGCCATCTCGCTCGCGTGCCCGAGCAAGCCGAAGCCGGTAATGTCGGTGCAAGCATGCACCGAAGCATACGGCTCCATGACCTCGGCCGCAGTCTTGTTCAACGTCGTCATCACAGAGGTGACTTGACGTATCTCTTCCGCATCAAGCAACCCGCGCTTGATCGATGTCGTGTGAATGCCGACTCCAATCGGCTTCGTCAATATCAATACATCGCCCGGCTTGGCACCAGCATTCGTGCGGATGCGATCCGGGTGAATCAAGCCGGTCACTGCTAAGCCAAACTTCGGCTCGTTGTCGTCGATTGAGTGACCGCCGACCAGCGCCGCCCCGGCTTCACGGACTTTCTCGCCCGCACCGCGCAATATTTCCGCCAAAATCCCCTTGTCCAGCTTGCCGATCGGGAAGGCCACGATATTTAGGGCGGTTAACGGCTTCCCCCCCATCGCATACACATCGCTAAGCGCGTTGGCCGCCGCCACTTGGCCGAAATCATACGGATCATCAACGATCGGCGTAAAGAAATCGACGGTCTGCACAATCGCCAGCTCGTCACTGATCCGATACACGCCGGCGTCGTCGTTCGTGTCCAGCCCGACCAATAAATTCGGGTCCGGCGCCGCCTGTGGCAGCTGCCGCAGCACTTGCGACAGATCGCCTGGGCCGATTTTGCAGCCGCAGCCCCCTTTGCTCGATAAAGATGTCAGTTTGATCGCGGTTTCGCTCACTTTCATCATCTCCAAATTTGTCATCTGCTCGTCCAATCGTATAGAATGAGACGGACAAGGTATAGGATATCAATCCTTTTTTCAATCCGATACGGAGGGGTTTCTTATGGATCATCTGCAAGGCAAACAAGAACTTGAACGCACCAAAATTGTCGCCATCTTGCGCGGGATCAAGGAAAATCATATCCACGGCGTCGTCGATGCGCTCCGGCGGGGCGGCATCACCGTGCTGGAAATAACGATGAATACGCCCGGCGCACTCTCGATGATCGCCAATCTGCAGAGCACGTTCGCGGATCAACTATATATCGGTGCGGGAACGGTGCTGGATACGAACGATGCGAAAGAAGCCCTAGCTGCAGGCGCCAAATTTATCGTCACCCCGAACACCGACGAAGAAGCCATCCGCCAT
>JAJFMO010000139.1 GCA_020697475.1 Paenibacillaceae bacterium
TCACTTTCAATTTCGGAGTCGACACCATCATGGAGAAGTCTTCGGTGCCAGTTAGGGAGGCAAGTATTTCCGTATGTCCCGGGTAGTTATAACCTGCCATGCGGATAGCCTCTTTGCTTATCGGGGCTGTGCAAATCGCATCCACCTTTTGGCTAACCGCCAAATCAATCGCTTTCTCGATATAACGGTATGCCGCATCCCCGGCAACGGCCGACACTTTGCCGTATGGCAGATCCGCCGGCAGCAAGTCGAGATCCAAGCAACTGATAACGCCATGCTGCGGTGTTGCTTCGGAAATGTTTGCGATTTTTTGTATCTGAACAGGGGATGGATCCAATTTCATTCCTCTCTCCAGCATCTTGGCATCGCCAACAACGATAGGAGAACACGTATGATACACGCGTTCATGTTTCAGGGCTTTAACGATGATTTCCGCTCCAATCCCCGCCGCGTCTCCCATCGTAATCGCAATAACCGGCTTCATACCGCCACCTCCCCTCTCAATAATTTCACTGCATGAAGCAAAGTGGAATCGTTGCCGAAATTCCCGGCTTTCGTAACGGCGAGAATGCCGGTTCCATCGTTTCCTGCCAGCCTTCCTACGGGTACTCCGGATTCCACTTCGCCAATCATAATCAACTCTTCGTAGCCCAGACGGGTGCAAACTTGCTTGGCCGTATCCCCGCCGGTAAGGACGATCCCCTTAATGCCGTAACGTTCGATCATTTGGCAGGCCGCCTCGCCAAGCGCTTCGGATATCTCGTCACTTACCTTGCGGGCGGAGTATCCGTTCATCGTCCCGACCCGAATCGCCTCCCGCACGTCCGCCGGTTCACCGGTGGAATAAAGAGCGATGTTTCGTTTGACCTGTAAAGCTTCTCCAGCTGCCGCAACAACCCTATCCACCTCTTCCTTTCTTTGCTCTCCAAGGATTCGTTGTGATTGAAGCGCGATGGGACAAGTATCCGATTGGCTTAGCACCAGGTTCAGTTGTCTGCGAGACAGCGAGCTTATGCTCCCGATCACAAGCAACAAAGGTTGATCTCCATTCAACGAGGACCAATCCGCCTCCTCAACGGCGGACATTTCACAGTCTGCAGGCAAGTATCGAGCCAAGCCCGCCGAACCGGCCCAGACAACGGAATATCCCGAATTGACGACTTGCTCGACGATCCATTGCAAATCCCGATCTTCTTTGGAATCAAACAAAATATAAGGAATGTTCATCGCTCTATAGTTAGCGAGCCTTTGCTTCAAATCAAGACCGGACGCCATCTCTTCACAAGTAACCAAACCGATGGATCGCTTCGTTTGCTTCCGCAGCAAATCCGGGATATAAGATTCGGTTACAGGTGTT
Organism: Paenibacillaceae bacterium; assembly: GCA_020697475.1. Lineage (GTDB taxonomy): Bacteria > Bacillota > Bacilli > Paenibacillales > NBRC-103111 > JAJFMO01. Next base: position 1,358 of record JAJFMO010000139.1, read on the forward strand.
TTCGGATCGCGGGATACCTCTGTTTCATGAAGCAAACGCTGATGAACATATTGATAGCCTTGTATAACTTGTCTGCCATTCTGCGGGTATCCTGGGGCGATTACGACAAAATCGGGTTGGAATACGTCGTATATTGCATCAATTTCCGTTCCGATATTGCCTCTCAAAGTAGAATCCATTTTTTTATAAATGTGTTCAACCCCGCGCCGTTTCACAATTTCCGCAGCTTGCTTGACTCTCTTGTACGCTTCGTTGGCGGTACTGGACCGGCTGTCCGTATCGAACACGACGACGTCTCGTCCATCAAGCTTGTTATAGTCGGATCGGAGGATCAAGGACGTTTGAATACCTTTGCGGGCTAACTGTACTCCACTGTCATTTGCGCCGGTAAGGTCGTCAGCAATAATTGCAAATTTCAACACTGCACCCCTCCCTGGACAATTGGGATTGAATACTTATTTTCAAGAAAGTTGTTTTATTTTTCGCCACAATGTCGACCGATCTATTCCCAATCTCTTGGCCGTCTTGGACTGGTTCATATTTTCTTCCTTCAAAATCATCTGTATAATTTCACTTTCGATTTCTTCCAAAGGCTGATTTAAATTGATCGTTTTCTGTTCTCCCTTTGATTCGGAATCGCCTAGCTGCTTCAGCAATTGTTGAACATCTCCTCCAATGTACTCCCCTTCGGCGCTCTTCATCATGCCTTTAATCACATTGCGCAATTCCAGCAAGTTTCCGTTCCAGGGATGAGAAAACAATACATTCATTCCCTCTTCCCTCACTCCAACAATCTGCTTGCCGTACTTTTCGTTGTATGTGATGATAAAGCTTCGAATATATTCTTCCAGTTTGTCGATTCGATCCCTTAAGGGTGGAAAATAGAAAATACCCGGGGTGAACAGTTGGTATACTTGGGCTTCCAGCCCGGATTCGCTTTCAAGCTGTTTGGGATCTTTCGAAAATGAGAATAGGATTTTCGTGTCCGTATTCCGTATTACTTCCACCAGTTTCCTTTGTGTTTTCAAATCAAATAATTCCATGCCCAGAATATAGAGCAAATCGGTTTTTCTTGCCTTCAGGATCATTTCACACAATCTTGAAAATGCATGATCGGTGGACTTATGGACGACTATTTCCGTCAAGTGTGTATCATTGCCCATTCTTTTGGCGATTTCGCCGGCAAACAATACTTTTTCCGTCCCTTTCTCACCGTAAACGGCCGCGGGCAAGGAAGAGAAAAGCCTCAAGGCAGCCGCTTCGACGGCGTCTTGAAACCATTTGTCGGACACGAGTAGTTGAGGAAACGAGTTGATAAAGTTCCCCGGATAGACCAATGAGAGATCCTGATCCTCCCCGTCGCTTTCCACGATTTGAAACAAATAGAAATCATCCCGCCCGGATCCCGTTTGAATGGATTTGCAGGTGATGGAAATCTCATATTCGGGATCGATCATCGTTGACTGCAGCGATTCCTTGTCGTCCAAAACCTTGACAAGTCCAGTAAGATACGGAAAGCGTTCAAATATGCTGCAATTATTGAGTGCCTTGGATTCGTCGGCGGAAACCCGAAGAAATTTATGAAACGCTTCATTAGAGTATTCGATAACACCCTCTGAATCCGACAGAGCAATACCTTGCTCGAGTCCGTCCATCCATTTTTCATAAGCATAGATCTTCTGATTGTACCGATGCGTGATTCCCATGATATGCCTGGCATTGTTGAATGCATCCATCACCGACTCGCGGCCTGACGTGATCAATACGCCTTGAAGTCCGTGTTCCTTGGCTTTGCGAATAGTTATTGTATCCCCAACGATGACCATCGCTCCTTTGCTCTTTGCACCTTCAAGAGCGGTATCGACTTCATTCTCATGTTGAATAACTGTGTTGGGAATTTCATAGTTCATCAAGTTGGCGATGGATACGACGTTCTGAATGATGTTGGGAAACCCGATCATTTCGATTGGTGCCTGATATCCTTTGAGCAGCGTCAATAAACGCAAAATGTCGTATCCGGACACCTGGATTTCTACCACCGGGAGAGTCGAATGTTCACGAATCAACCGTGCTGTTCCGCCTCGGCTGATAATCATCTCGAATTTTGCATCTTCATAATGGCCCAGCATGGGGAGCACTTCCGTCAAATCGCCTTGGACAACGGTTATATCGAAATCCGGCAACTCGGGAGCGAGGCTGGTCATCAGTTCCAGCAACCCCCGATACGGTGCTATGGCCAGCGTTTTGATTTTCATTTTCAACACCTTCTATCTTCGAACGCGTTTTCATTGCTTTGAAGGCAACAGTTTACGGTACACTCGCTCAATATCTTCAATCTCCATTTCTTTCGGATTGTTATCCATCAATCGGCGTACATTCGAGGCGGCAGCTGCAAGCTCGGGAATGTCCTTCTCCGTCACCCCGAAGGCGGTGAGATCCTGGGGAATTCCAAGTTCCTTCGTCCATTCCATTATTTTACCGATCACCGACTCCGCCGCACTAACGGAACCGAATGCTCTGGATCCCCCAAGCCCCATAGCTTCAGCAATGTCCGCCAGCCTATCCGTAATGCGGTCAATATTAAACTCGGTTACATGCGGAAGCAGCATGGAATTGGCCACACCGTGAGGAATATTGAATTTGCCGCCAAGCGGATAAGCCATAGCGTGAACGGCCGCCGTTCCCGCTGCGGTCAATGCCATCCCTGCATACATGGAGCCCATGATCATCTCTTCCCTCGCAACGACCGACTGTCCATGGTGATAGGCCTCCACGATGCCATTCGCGATATTGCGGATGGCTTGCAACGCAAACATGTCGCTGACCCTGTTGGCTTTATTGGAAATGTAAGATTCCAACGCGTGAGTGAAAGCGTCCATTCCGGTTGCCGCCGTCATCGGCTTGGGAAGTTCCAGAGTGAGGAGAGGATCGACAATTGTCAGGCCGGGCAATAAATGCCGGCTGACCGCCCCAATTTTCAATTCTTTCTTGGGAAGTGTCACGATTGCATTGGGCGTCACTTCCGAACCGGTTCCCGATGTTGTGGGGATCAGGACTGTCGGTATCCCGGCGTTCGGAATCCGATCCGTACCGAGCATATCTTCAATATCCAACGAATTGGTCTTCAGCACGGCTAACAGCTTGGTTGCATCCAGTACGCTGCCCCCCCCGATCCCGATGTACGCATCGAAATCCTCCCCGGAAATCTCGGCTGCCAATTGTTGAATGTTGTCTGCCGTCGGTTCCCGCATGACTCCTGTGATTGCAGTAGTATGTATCCCTTGTTGCGACAACAGATTAACGATTTCGTCCAATAATCCTTGACTCCGAATGCTCGGCAGCGTGATGATCAAAACCTTATTCACTTTCCCGAACAAATCCATATGTCGGCCCAGATGTCGGAAGGAACCCGCTCCGGTCACTATAGTTCCTGCTGTGCGGAAAACATGAACATGATTCGAGTTGGCCACGAAAGACTCCCCTTTCGCAATTCGTGTTTCCTAATTGTTGTAAACTAAGATGAAAATTCAGGAATTAGATTAGTTATTCAGATTATACGACTGATTAGTTATATTTTACAACATATATTTTGATATTTATTAAATACATTATTTTATGTTGTGTTTTGCAACACTAAATTCAAAAAAAACAGGTTGTCATCTTCTCCATTGATGACAACCTGTCGAAATTGTTTATAGTTGAAGCAACTCCTCCAGCTCCTCTAGTTCGGTGACCGGCGATTGGCAGGAATAATTTTCGCAAATGTATACGGTCGGACGGCCGCCGATCGCCACTTTGTCTTGCGCCAAAGGGAATACCGCTCGCGCCTCCGTGCCCTCCTCCCCCGGGGGAAGCAGCATCATGATCGCGTTCGGCAAATATCGGCGTTGAATCGCGGCGATCATCTGTTTCGTTGTCTGTTGCGCCGGATCGCCGACAATGACGATCTCCCCTCCCCCGCTTAACGCATAATCGACCGCCGCCAAAAATTGCGCATGCCCAGCTGGATAACGCTCCACCGCTCCGGCGAACGACTCCAGCAGTTCGTCAGCCTTTTGCGAAAATTGGGCATTGTACGTAAACTTGGACAGCTTATTCAGAACAAGCGCCGCTACCGAATTGCCGGACGGCATCGCCCCGTCATACAACTCCTTCGGCCTGGCCAGAAGCGGCTCACTGTCGTTACCATAGAAGTAAAACCCACCGTTCTCCCCGTCCCAGAACAGATCGATCATCTCTTCGGTCAGTTGCACAGCTTTCTGCAGATGGGTGATGTCGAACGTCGCCTCATACAGCTCGATCAACCCCCAGGCGAGCATAGCATAGTCGTCGAGGTAACCCGGGAAAGCGGCTTCGCCGTCGCGATAACGGGCCAGCAGCCGGCTGTCCTCCGAGCGGCGCATGGTCGACCAGATGAAATGGACGGCTACGTCCGCCGTCTTGGCGTAATCCGGGCGTTGCAACGCTTTGGCCGCCTTGGCCAGAGCCATAATCATCAGCCCGTTCCAGGAAGTGAGGATCTTGTCGTCTTTATGCGGATGAATTCTCTGTTCCCGTCGGACGAACAGCTTGAGTCTGGCGGCTTTGATGAGTTGCTCAAGTTCGCCCCGAGGAATATTCGATTGCTCCGCGTACTGTTCCAGGGTGAGGCCAAGCAAATTCGGAATATTCGTCCCTTCGAAGTTGCCCTCCTCTGTAATATCGAACAGTTCGTTGAACCGGCGAGCTTCTTCCGTCCCCAGTACCTCTTCTACTTCGTCCGGCGTCCAGGCGTAAAATTTGCCTTCCACACCTTCGGAATCCGCGTCTTCCGCCGAATAGAACGCCCCTCCCGGATCTTTCATATCTCGCATCACGTATGTAAAAATTTCTTCGGCAACTTTCGCATACCGAGCTTCACCGGTCAATTGGAACGCATCAAGATAAGCGGCAGCCAGCAAGGCGTTGTCGTAGAGCATTTTCTCAAAATGGGGGATGAGCCACTTCTCGTCCGTCGAATACCGGGCAAAACCGTACCCGATATGATCATATATACCGCCCCGATACATTGCTTGCAGCGTTGTTTCCACGATATCGAGCGCTTTGCGGTCCTCCGACCGGCGATAATAACGCAGCAACAAGGACAGGTTGTGCGGGCTCGGAAATTTGGGAGCCGAACCGAAGCCGCCGAACTCAGGGTCGAACGACTGCGTATACAGATCGAACGCCTCATCCAATAACTTCGGGCTGATCTTCCCCGGATGGGTCGAACCGGCGTAGGCTTGGGCGGCATTGGCCACTTTCTCGCTTACTTGATCGATCTCCTCCCGCGCTTCCCGCCACTTGTCGGCAATTTGCGGCAAGATGTTCATCAGCCCGCTGCGTCCATACTTACGCTCCTTCGGGAAGTAGGTGCCGGCGAAGAACGGCTTCTTGTCCGGCGCCATCAGCACCGTGAGCGGCCACCCTCCCTGCCCGGTGAGCGCCTGGCATACGGCCATGTAGATGTGATCGATATCCGGACGTTCCTCGCGATCCACCTTGATCGAGATGAAGTCGCGGTTGAGCAACTGCGCCACTTCGTCGTCCTCGAACGATTCCCGCTCCATGACATGGCACCAGTGGCAAGTCGAGTAGCCGATGGACAAGAAAATCGGCTTATTTTCCCGTTTCGCAGCTGCGAACGCTTCTTCTCCCCAAGGGTACCAGTCCACAGGATTGTACGCATGCTGAAGTAAGTACGGCGATTTTTCCTTTAATAAACGGTTTGTATATTTGTGTTTAACTGTTTCATCTCTCACTTACAATCACGTCCTTACCAATTTTTATGTATTGACAATTATACGATAAATAATGGATTTCCCGATTTCGGGAAGGATAAATAATAAAATAGGGGTGCTGAAATGTCAACTCGAAGCCCTCGTTTACGAAAATGGTGATAAATGTTGGATAAAAATGAACAATTTATTCAAATAATTGATGAGAATAACAGGATGGGTATAGAAGCTGTCCACCAAAAAATCAACATCTGGACTGAGCAAACACTTTTCACCTGGCAATGGTGGTTAGGAGTCGCCTTATCTATTGTTCCGTGGGTGATTTGGTTTATTTTCAGAAAAAAGCAAAGTACAGACCGTTCGTTGTACATTGGTTTCTACGTTATCACAATTGCAGTAATGCTGGATATTAGCGGCGCTCAAATTGGGCTGTGGCATTATAGATATGAGGTTATTCCTTTTCTTCCAAGTTACTTTCCTTGGGATTTTTGTTTAATGCCCGTATCCATTATGTTTCTTATCGAACATAAAAGGCATATTCACCCTTTAATTAAGGCTTTCTTTTTTGCAATAGTGTCATCCTATGCTGCCGAACCTTTTTTCGATTGGATTGATGTCTATTCATTGGATCATTGGAAATACAGCTATTCCGTACCCATCCAAGTTTTAATATACCTCTCCTGCCATTACGTCAGTAAAAGGAATAAATTCCATTTGTATTAAATCGAACAAGGGTACATCAACCGATAAATCGGAATGACCGCAAAATCGCTGGAACGGCATTCACCATTTTCTTCAACAACCGAATCGGCTTTCCAAACTGTTGGTAATCATAGTCGGAACGGTCCGGCTTGAGGAAGGCGTCCGGCAATTCTTCCGGGAGAACATAACTGTAAGAAAAACCGGCGTATTCGCCTAAATAAGTGAGGGGTGAATCCTCATATCGCTCGCG
>JAJFMO010000140.1 GCA_020697475.1 Paenibacillaceae bacterium
TTACGGCTTTACGGTAAGGTGCCACAGGCAAGGAGAGGGGAACGAATCAGTGAGATACTTGACGGCCGGGGAATCGCACGGACCGCAATTGACGGCGATAGTGGAGGGCATGCCGAGCAATGTGCCGTTGACGGCAGCGCCGATTGACGAACAGTTGGCGCGCAGGCAGAAAGGGTACGGCCGCGGACGCCGGATGCAGATTGAGAAAGATCATATAAACATCGTCGGAGGAGTCCGGCACGGGTACACAACCGGTGCTCCGATTGCGCTAGTGGTGACGAACAACGATTGGAAGACATGGACACAGGTGATGAGCATTGAGCCGGTCGAAGAAGGCAGCGAAGGAAAGCGCCGGGTCATCCGCCCGCGCCCTGGCCACGCAGACTTAAACGGCGGCCTGAAATATAATCAGCGGGATTTGCGCAATATTTTGGAGCGTTCAAGCGCTCGTGAGACGACGATCCGCATCGCGTGCGGCGCGATCGCCCGTACTTTCTTGGGCGAATTTGGAATCCGCATCGCCGGGCAAGTGATCCGAATCGGTGATACCGTCGTCAATCGACGGGACATGCCAATCGAGGAATTGATGCGAATCACCGAGGAATCGCCGGTTCGCGTGACCGACAAGGAAGCGGAAGCGAAGATCATCGCAGCAATCGACGCGGCCAAGGAGGAAGGGGATTCGCTCGGGGGCATCGTCGAGACGATCGTCGAAGGTGTGCCCGTTGGATTGGGTAGCCACGTCCAATGGGACCGTAAGCTCGATGGCCGGATCGCTCAAGCGGTCGTGTCGACGCAAGCGTTCAAGGGCTGTGAGTTCGGCATCGGCTTCGAAGCAGGGAGCTTGCGCGGTTCGAAAGTGCATGATGAGATTTTGTTCGATGAGAAGCGAGGCTTTGTTCGCGCGTCCAATCGCGCCGGCGGGCTTGAAGGCGGAATGACGACCGGTGCGCCAATCATTGTTCGCGGCGTCATGAAGCCGATCTCGACGTTGTACAAGCCACTTGCTAGCGTCGATATCGATACGAAAGAAGCATTCTCCGCTCAAGTGGAACGGTCGGATACGTGCGCCGTGCCCGCAGCCGGCGTCATTATGGAGAACGTCATCGCTTGGGAGATCGCCCAAGCGTTCCTGGAGAAGTTCGGCGGCGACTCGCTGGAGGAAATTCGTGCGAACTATGACCACTACCTTGAACAAGTGAGGCAATATTAAGATGAAGGAACTTACGGTCGATCTGGGAGAGCGGTCGTATCCGATTTATTTCGGGCAGGGTATTCTGAACGATATTGCGGACTTGTTCGGGCGGCAGAAGATCGGTGCAAGCTCGAAGTTGCTGATTGTCACCGACGAGCATGTGGCGCCGAATTATTTGGCCAAGGTGACGGGACTGCTTGAGCAAGGAGGGTATACCGTTGCCAGCACGGTGATCAAGCCGGGAGAATCGTCCAAATCGCTGGAGATGCTCGATCAACTCGTCACCGTCGCACTGGAAGCCGGACTCGACCGCAAATCGGTCATCGTCGCTCTGGGCGGCGGCGTTGTCGGCGACTTGGCCGGCTTTGCGGCGGCCAGCTATATGCGAGGCGTACGGTTCGTGCAAATTCCGACGACGATCTTGGCGCACGACTCCAGTGTCGGCGGCAAGGTGGCTGTCAACCATCGTTTAGCCAAAAACATCATCGGCGCATTCCACCAACCGCAGATGGTGATCTATGATACAGAGACGCTGAACACATTGCCGATCCGGGAAATTCGCGCCGGATTGGCCGAGGTGATCAAGGAAGGTTTGATCTGGGACCGCGAGTTTGTTGAGTGGCTCGATCGCAACGCGAACAAGCTTCTTGCCCTCGACCCAGAGGCGCTGCAATATGCGCTATATGAAGGCTGCAAAGTGAAAGCCATCGTTGTATCCAAGGACGAGCGTGAGAACGACTTGCGTGCCATCTTGAATTTGGGCCATACGATCGGCCACGCTTTGGAAGCCGTCGCCGGGTACAACGAGCTGCTGCACGGGGAAGCGATCTCGATCGGTATGGCCGGAGCGGCGAAGCTGGCGGTTCGGCTTGGCTATCCGGAAGAAATTTATACGATAACGACTGAGCTGCTACATAAATTCGGGATTTCGACCCGGCTTCCCTCGAATCTGGACACGGACAAGATCATGGCGGCGATGATGCACGACAAGAAATTCCAGGACGGGAAGATGGTCTTCATTGTGCCGACGGAAATCGGCAAAGTCGTGGTTCGCAACGACGTATCCGCCGAATGGGTGCGGGATATTGTCGAGCAATTGAAACGGGAGGGATAGCGACATGTATGTGCGCGGAATCCGCGGTGCGATAACAGTAAGCCACAATGAGGAGAAAGAAATTCTCGACGCGACCTCGGAGCTTCTGCTCCATATTATCCGCGAGAACAAGGTCGATCCCGAAGAGATCTGCAGCGTACTGGTGACGACGACGGAGGATTTAACGGCCGCTTTCCCGGCCAAGGCGATTCGCCAGCTTCCCGGTTGGGAGCTGGTACCCCTGATGTGCTCGCTGGAAATTCCGGTGAAGCCGAGCTTGCCCCGTTGCATTCGCCTGATGGTTCATGTGAATACGAACAAGCGGCAGAACGAAATCCACCACATTTATTTGAACGAAGCGCAGACGCTGCGGCCCGATATTTCCCAATTGAAGGCTTAAGATTTTCACATTGACAACAAGCGGACGTCATAGTATAGTGAACAATAATCATTTTTAGCAAGATAGGCAAGAAGAGAGTAGAGTCGAGCAGAGCAGAAGTCTAGTTGAGTGTTAGTTGAGCCGAGTGGATTGATGGGTGAGCGGGTGAAGTATGCCGTGTCGCTCCTACATGAACATGGATCAATGCAGCTTGACATGACGAACGCATGAGCCTCTACTGTGAAGTAGGGGCTTTTTTAATTTTTACTCAATGGGGCCCCCGCAAAGTACTTGAATATGCTTCAAAGCAAGGCGCCACTTTGTGGGGAGTAGTAGAAAGGAGCGAAGCCGATGTATACCCCGAATGTGCAAGAAGTGATTCGCATGGCCAAGCAGAACAACCTGGTTCCCGTATCGCGGGATTTGCTGGCCGACATGGAGACACCCATTCGCGTGTTTCAACATTTTTATGGAAAAAATAGGGCGTTCTTACTGGAAAGCGTGGAGGGCGGGGTGAAATGGGCGAGGTATTCGTTCATCGGGACCGATCCGTTCTTGACGATGTTCGCCAAAGACGGCAAAGTGATGATCGACGAAGACGGCCGGATAAGCGAAGTGTCGGGCAATCCGATTGAGACGCTGAAGGCGTACATGCGGGCTTATACGAGCCCTGCGTTGCCGGGTCTGCCGCGGTTTACCGGCGGGGCCGTCGGATTTTTCGGCTACGATCTGCTCAGTTATTATGAGTCGCTGCCGGCTCACCGGATTGACGACTTGCAGATGAACGACATGGAGTTCATGTTCTGCGACCAGGTCATCGTGTTCGACCACTTCAAGCAACAGGTCAAAGTAGTTGCCAACGTGCACATCCCCGACCGGGGGACCGATGCTGAGATCGCCGCAGCCTACGAGGAAGCGTGCCGTAAAATCGATGCGACGATCGAGACGCTGCGCAAGCCTTCCGCTTCGTTCGCCGTATCGCATAATCCGATTCCCGAAGACGTGGAATTGGGCGACATTCAATCAAATATGAGCAAGCAACAGTATATGGACAACGTCGAGCGGGCAAAGGAATATATTCGCGCCGGGGATATTTTTCAGGTGGTGCTGTCGCAGCGGTTTGAGATTGCCACCGACGTCTCGCCACTCGAGGTATACCGGATGCTGCGTACGATGAATCCTTCCCCTTATATGTATTGTTTGAAAATGGACGACGAGGTGATCGTCGGCACGTCCCCCGAGTTGCTCGTCCGGGTGGAGGACGAGAAAGTGGAGACGCGGCCGATTGCGGGGACACGGCCGCGCGGGGCGACGCCGGAGCGCGATGCGGCGCTCGCGGAGGAGCTGCTGGCCGACGAGAAGGAGCGCGCGGAGCACTTGATGCTCGTCGACTTGGGCCGCAACGACATCGGGCGGGTGGCCGAGTTCGGCTCGGTTCATTGCGATACGTTTATGGAAATCGAGCGCTACTCGCACGTGATGCACATCGTCTCCAACGTCAGCGGCAAGCTGCGCAAAGATAAAGACTTTTTCGATGCGTTTATCTCTTGTTTACCGGCCGGCACAGTGTCTGGGGCTCCGAAGCTGCGGGCGATGGAGATTATCGCCGAGCTGGAGCAGGAAGCGCGCGGTTCGTATGCCGGAGCGATCGGCTATCTTGGCTTCTCCGGTAACCTCGATACATGCATTACGATTCGCACGATCGTGTTCAAACACGGCAAAGCGTATGTGCAGGCAGGCGCCGGTATCGTCTGGGATTCCGTGCCGGAGAAGGAGTACGAGGAGACGGTGAACAAGGCGAAGGCGATGATGAAGTCGATTCGCTTGGCCGAAGCGGTGTTTGCCAAGGCTCCGCAGCAAGAGCTGGTCACCAATCGAGATTACTACTAATATGTCAAACATTTTATACTGGGGAGAGGGGATTTTCGGATGAGCACGGGGGTTACGGTGAAGGATGCGATCGCACGGGCGGTCGGCGGCAAGCACTTGGAGCGCCACGAGGCGCGCGAAGTGATGGCGGAAATATTTGACGGCAAGGCAACGCAGGCGCAAATCGGCAGTTTGCTGACGGCGATGCGGATGAACGGGGAGACGATCGACGAGATCGCCGGATTCGCCGAGACGATGCGCGACAAGGCGCGGCGGGTGACCACGGAGCGAACAGACTTGCTCGATACGTGCGGAACGGGCGGCGACGGTGCAGAGACGTTCAACATTTCGACAGCTTCGGCGATCGTCGCAGCGGCAGGCGGTATTCGTGTAGCCAAACACGGCAATCGGGCGGCGTCCAGCAAGAGCGGAAGCGCCGATGTGCTGGAAGCGCTCGGAGTGAACATTCATCTGGACACGGTGCAAGCGGAGCAATGCCTGGATCGGCTCGGCATCTGCTTCATGTTTGCTCAGGAATATCATCAATCGATGAAGCACGTTGCCGGTCCGCGCAAGGAACTCGGGGTGCGCACGGTGTTCAATCTGCTCGGGCCGCTCACCAATCCGGCCGGAGCCGATCGCCAGTTGCTCGGCATCTTTGATCAATCGCGTACCGAGATGATCGCCCATGTGCTGAAGGCGCTCGGCTTGAAGCGGGCGATGGTTGTGGCAAGCAACGATGGTTTGGATGAAATTAGCATCTCCGCTCCCACGCGGGTGACTGAGTTGAACAAAAGCGAAATCCGTACTTACGAAATTACGCCCGATGAGCTGGGCTTGCGCGCTACCTCGATCCGCGATGTTGTCGGCGGCGACGGGAAGGCGAATGCGGAAATTATCCATAGTATTTTTACCGGAACGAAAGGGGCTTACCGCGACATCGTGCTGGCGAACGCCGGGGCTTGCTTCTACGTGATGGGGCGTTGTTCGACGTTGCAGGAAGGGATCAAGATCGCTGCTCATACTATCGATTCCGGCCAAGCGCGGGAGAAGCTGCAGCAGTTGATCGCTTTCACGGGGGACATCAGTCATGTTTCTTGATCGAATTGTCGCGGTGAAGCAGCAAGAGGTAGAGGCGCTAGCACAATGCTTCTCGATTCAGCAAATCGAGCGGGAGATTGCCGAGTTGCCGGCTTGCCGCGATTTTCATGGATCGTTGGCGGTAGGGCGGAAGCGGCCGCTCGGGCTGATCGCCGAGGTGAAGAAGGCGTCGCCGTCGAAGGGGCTGATTCGCCCGGACATCGATCCGGCGGCCATCGCCCGAGCGTATGAAGAGGCAGGATCGGATTGCTTGTCGGTGCTGACCGACGAACCGTTCTTCCAAGGTTCCAACGAGGTGCTGAAGTTGGTTCGTCGAACGGTTGATGTGCCGATTTTGCGCAAAGATTTTACGATCGACTATCGGCAAATTTACGAAGCGCGGGTAATCGGAGCGGATGCGGTACTGTTGATCGCGGCGATTCTGACGAACGCGCAGATGAAGGAATTTTTGGCGCTGGCGAAAGACCTCGGGCTGACCGCCTTGGTGGAGGTGCACGATCGCGAGGAGCTGGAGCGGGCGCTCGAGCTCGACGCAAAGCTGGTCGGGATCAACAACCGCAATTTACACACATTCGTGACCGATTTGAAGACGACTGAGCAGCTGATTTCGCTTATTCCGTCCGATCGCACGATTGTGAGCGAGAGCGGCATCGCCTCACCTGCGGATGCGGCGTATTTGGCCGGTATTGGCGCGCAAGCGGTGCTGGTCGGCGAGCATTTCATGCGCCAGCCCGATGTTGGGGCAGCGGTTCGTGAGCTGTTTTCCGCGCTGCCAGCAGTTGCGAGTGAACGGGAGAATGCCCGATGAATGAACAAGGCCAAGCTTTGGTAAAAATATGCGGGTTGCAAGACGACGCGACGGTCCGGGCGCTCCGCGGATTGCCGATCGACATGGTTGGGTTCATGTTCGTCGCGTCGAGCCGCAGAAAGGTGTCTCCGCAGCAAGCGAGGGCACTCGTGGCGGCGCTGCGCGATCGTGGCGGAGAGCCGTCGCCGCTCGCCGTCGGGGTGTTTATGAACCCGACGATGGAGGAACTGCGCGCTGCAGTAGAGGAAGCTTCGCTTGATGCGGTGCAAATGCATGGCGGTGAATCGCCGGAATTTTGCGGTGAAGTGAAGGAGCACTTGGGTATGGCGCTGTATAAGGTTGTTTCCGTCGGTTCAGCGTCGGACGGCAACCCGGATACCGCTGTCGCATCCGCGCTGGACGCTTACCGCGATGTGGTCGACGCCATTTTGCTGGATACGTATGATGCTAATGTGGGCGGCGGCACTGGGCGCACCTTCTCTTGGGATCGCATTCCGGCTTACTTGGCTTGGACGAGAGCGCATGGCAAAAAACTGATCATAGCCGGAGGCTTAACGATGGACAACGTCCGCGAGCTCGTCGACCGATACCAACCGGACGGCGTGGACGTATCCAGCGGAGTGGAAACCGACGGAATCAAAGACATATCGAAAATCGCAAGTTTTGTGGAAAGGGTGAAGCACGCATGACAACGATCACCGTGCCGGATCAGTATGGCCGTTTCGGCGAGTTCGGCGGGCGCTTCGTTCCCGAGACGTTGATGAACGCCTTGAACGAGCTGGAGGACGCCTATCGCAAATATTCGAAGGACCCGGATTTTATCGCCGAGGTTAATTACTTATTGAAGCAATATTCCGGCCGGCCTACTCCGCTTTATTACGCAGAAAGATTGACGGAGAAGCTGGGCGGGGCAAAAATTTATTTGAAGCGTGAAGATTTGAACCATACCGGGGCGCACAAAATCAATAATGCGATCGGACAAGCTGTCTTGGCGAAGCGGATGGGGAAGCGCAAAGTGATCGCCGAAACCGGTGCAGGCCAGCATGGCGTGGCAACGGCTACGGTCGCCGCGTTGCTCGGGATGGAATGCAAAGTGTTTATGGGTGAGGAGGACACGAAGCGTCAGCAGCTGAACGTGTTCCGCATGAACTTGCTCGGCACCGAAGTTGTTCCCGTTCTGTCGGGCACGAAGACGCTCAAAGACGCCTGCAACGAAACGTTGCGCTATTGGGTCAGCCACGTTACGGATACGTATTATATTCTCGGCAGCGTGACCGGGCCGCATCCGTACCCGATGATTGTCCGTGATTTTCAACGCGTCATCGGCGACGAGACGCGGGCGCAAATTTTGGCGGCCGAAGGGCGGCTGCCCGATTGCATCGTCGCTTGCGTCGGCGGCGGCAGCAATGCAATGGGGATTTTCTACCCGTTCGTCGGCGATGAGTCGGTGCGGTTGGTCGGCGTGGAAGCGGCCGGCGAAGGCATCAACACCGAGAGGCATGCAGCGACGATGACCAAAGGCAGCAAAGGCGTCTTTCAAGGCTCGATGAGCTATCTGCTGCAGGACGAGGGCGGACAAGTGCAAGAAGCGCACTCGATTTCAGCCGGCCTTGA
>JAJFMO010000141.1 GCA_020697475.1 Paenibacillaceae bacterium
GATAGCCCATCATATCCGTATTCGGATATTTCGACGCCCTGAGTACCGATTCCGTATCGAAAATACCCGTATACTGCGAGTCACCCATAATCCCGCTGATGTGCGGCCCCCCTTCGGTCAGCACGAACGGTACCGTGCTCCAACTCTTCGCCACATATTCGTCCCAATAGGCGTCAAGACCGGCCAGAACACTGTTGGTATCCTTCATGCCGGCCGTGAAGGTAGAGCCGTTGCCGTCGTAATGATGGAAGGAGATCCCGTCCCAGAACGGATTCGAATAATTGGCAAAAACGTTGTTGTCGGAGTCGCCCGGAGTCGTGTTGTAATAAATGAGCGTCTTGGCGGAAGGGTCCTGCGTCTTGATCTCGTCGTTGAACTCCTTCGCCTTGTTCAGAAAATCCGTTGCACTGCTGTAAAATTTCGTTCGCGCGCCTGTGGAATAATTCCAATAATACGGCTCATTGCTCAGCTGCCAGTAATCCACTTGAATGCCGTTGTCTTTAGCGAATTTGACCATGTCGCCGATCGCCTTCGGGTGGTCGGTGAACGAGTTGATCGTTACCATGATTCTCGCGCCGATTCGACGGGCCAGCTCGGCAAAATCGGCGAAGCTTTGGCCACCCTTGGCCTCATTGATTCTTCGCAATCGCAAAAACTGGTAATATTCGTCACCCGACCCTTGAATTTGGGCTATATTCTCATCATCTGGCACCCCCAATTTCCAATTGAAGTCTTCGACAACCGTCCCGCTTCCGTACCGCAGCCACCCGATATGGGCGTCCTTCAGCTGATTGACCAGATCGTCGTCCAAAAATTCGATTCCGCCCTTTTGCAGCGGATTGTTCATCCCCCTCATCTTGGTTTGAATTGCTGTTTCCGCACTCGTGTCGAAATTGACGGTCGCCGTCTGACCCGCCGCCCGGACTTCCCCGCTGCCGGGGAAGCCGCTCCAAAAACATTGGGCGACGAGCAGCGACGCCAAAATTCCAGTCGCTACTCTACTTTTCACTTGGCATGTCTCCTCACTTTTTATACGTTTTGTCGTACGTGGTTTGGAACAACTGCAAATACGCCTTCAACTGCAAGCTGTCGAGCGTCTTCAAATAATCGTTCCAGCTCTTGTCGATATCAGCGTCGCCGGTAATAAAGCGAAGCTTCATCTCGTCAACATAGGTAATAATCGAATTTTTCATATCGGCCAGTTGTTTGCTCTGCTGATCGGAGAAGAAGAGTGGCGGCACGTTCTTTGCTGCTTTGTACGGCTCGTAGTTCTTCTTCGTTTCCTTATACAACCCGGTGGCAAGCGCATTGCCGGCCAAGCCGTTGCGGTTGATCTCGGATTGATAGCTCGGTCCTGTCTGGCCCCAGAAGTCATTTTGCACTCCTTTGCCCCAATCGGCGTTACGCGTCCAAATCCCTTGCTTTCCATCCAACCCCAACTCGCCGGGTTTCGCCGCACTCCAGCCTTTATCCTTCGTGCCGAACTTGGCGGTCATCGTCACTTCCTCGTTGTACAACAAGTCGGCAAGCCGGAAAGCTACGTCCGGATGCTTGCTCGCTTTCGTGATCACGTATTGCCCCTGGCTGAACAAATACTCATCCCACGGAGTTTGGCGAAGACCGCTCGGGCCTTTCAGCGGTGGCAACGTCGTAAACCCTTTAAAGTGCTCGCTTCCGTTCTGGACGAACGACTGGGTGAACGCGGGGACCGCACCGAGAATTTCGGCATCGGGATTTTCTCCCAACCGCTTCAACTGATCTTTATCCTGGGTAAAAGATTGCGGATAGATCAGCCCTTCCGCGAACAGCTTGTGCAAATACTTCATTCCGTCTTTGTACCCCGCATCGGCGAAGGAAGCCTTGATTTGACCGTTGTCTACGTACAAATATTGGCCGTCTTCGTTGGCCGCGTTGTAATAGACGAACGAGTTCAATAAGTAAGTGCCGAGGGGCGCCCCTTGCGGGCTGCCGGCCAACGCAATTTCGTCCGCCTTGCCGTTGCCGTTCGGGTCTTTCGTCTTGAACGCCAGCAGCATTTGCTCGAACTCGTCGGTCGTCGTAGGCGGCTTGATTTTCAGCTTGTCCAGCCAAGGCTGGTACAACCACATTTTATTTTTCGCATGCTCATGGAAGTTGATATTGACGTACGGCAGTCCATAAATTTTCCCATCGATCGCCGTAACCGCGCTCTTGATGCTGGGCTCATCCTTGAACATCTTCTTCGTTTCGTCGCCATACTTGTCAATCAGGTCATTCAGCGGCAGAAACACCCCTTGCGATCCCCAGATCAGCTGCGTCGTCGGCGTGATATTGAAGTTCATGATCACGTCCGGATAGTCTCCTCCGGCCAGCACCAGGTTCAGCTTTTGCGCCGCTTGCTGAGGGTCGCTCGGCACGACTTGCCAGTTGATATGGACGTTCGTCTTGTCTTCCAGCCATTTCGTAAAATTGTTGGTCGAGTAATCCTGAACCGACGCCACCCCTTCCACCATGACGTTCAGCGTCACCTTCTCGCTCGTCAGCGGGAACTGCCCTGCCGCAGAGACGATGTCCGTCTGAGCGTTCTTGTCCGCCGATTTGCCGTCCGTGCTCTTCGTATTTTCCGAACACCCCGCAGCGACCAATAGCGCACCTGCGAGCGCGATGGCCGACCATTTTCGCCAAATTCCCCTCATTCCTTGCACCTCCGGAATATTCTTAAGAAGTTGCAGCAGCTTGCCAACCCGCTAACCTTTCAACGAACCGATCATCAAGCCTTTGACAAAATGTTTCTGAACGAACGGATAAGCGACGATCAGCGGAATAGAAGAAACGACAATCAAGCCGTACTTCAGCAAGTATTTCAGCCCTTCCATCTCCTTCGCCTGCTTGATATCCAAGTCCAGCATCGTCGTGTCCACCGAGTTTTGAATCAGCACTTGCCGCAGGAACAGCTGCAGCGGGTACTTGCGCTCATCGTTCAAATAAATCAAAGCGTTAAAGTATTCGTTCCAATGCTCGACCGCGTAAAACAACGTGATGACGGCCAGAATCGGCGCCGACAGCGGCAAAACAATTTTCCAGAGGAAGCGGAAGTCGTTGCAGCCGTCGATTTGCGAAGCTTCCAACAACTCATGCGGGATGCTGGTTTGGAAATACGTTCGCATGACGATCATATTAAATACCGACATCGCCTCCGGAATGATCAGAGCCCAGCGGGTATTCAGTAATCCAATGTCTTTCACCAGCAAGTAGGTGGGGATGAGCCCCCCGTTGAACAGCATCGTGAAGACGAACAGAAACATGATCAAGTTTCGGCCCGACAATCCTTTGCGGGAAAGCGGATACGCGGCAAGAATCGTCACGGCGACGTTGAACAACGTACCGACCGAAGCGTAAAACAACGAATTGGCAAACCCGACCCACACTTTGTGATATTCGAATACCGCCTTGTAGCCTTCCAGGGAGAACCCGACCGGCCACAGCCACACTCTGCCTGACACGACCGCATCGGCGTCGCTGATGGATGAGCTGATTATAAAGATCAGCGGATACAGCACGGTCAGGAAGAACAGCCCCAGCACCAACAGGTTGATCGCGTTGAACCACCGGTCGCCCATCGGTTCTCGCACTTTTGCGTTCATAGAGTCCTCCTATCACGCAATTCCCCTAGGAATTGCGTGCTTCGTAAGCATCCACTTCGAGCAATTCCGCAAGGAATAGAGTGCTTCATTCCATGCATTACCACAGGCTTTCCTGGCGAAGTTTTTTCGCGATGCTGTTGACGAATAGAATCAAAATCAGGTTAATGATGTTTTTGAATAATCCGATCGCCGTGGCGTACGAATAATTTAGCGCTTGAGACAGCAAACCGATCTTGTAGACATAGGTGTCAATAGTTTCCGAGGTGATCAGGTTGACGGGGTTTTGCATCAGCAATACTTTCTGGAAGCCGATGTCCATCATTTGGCCTGTGTGCAGAATGAGCAGAATGACCGCGAGCGGCATCAGGCCGGGCAAGTCGATGTGTCGCATTCTTTGCAGCTTGCTCGCTCCGTCCACCACCGCGGCTTCATGCAAGCTCGGATCGATCGAGCTTAACGCGGCGAGAAAAATAATGCATTGAAAGCCGACATTTTGCCAAATTTGCGACCACACATACACAGATTTGAAGTGCGCAGGGTTGCCCATGAAATCGACCGGATCCGCGCCGAATATGCCGAGAACGATGTTGACGATACCGGTCCGCGGATCAAGAAATTGCAGGATCATCCCGACGATGACGACGACCGAAATGAAGTGAGGAGCATAAGTGACGAGCTGCACCGTTTTCCGGAAGCGGTTCCATTTGACATAATTCAAACTCAATGCCAGCAGGATCGGAAACGGAAACTGGGCGACCAGGTAGTACAGACTTAGTCCGAGCGTGTTGCGCATGATCCGCCAAAAATCATAGTTGGTGAAAAACCGGTGGATGTTGTCGAGCCCGACCCATCGGCTGTCCCAGATGCCTTTGGCCGGGACGTACTCGCGAAAAGCGATCTGCGCGCCGTACATCGGGCCGTACTTGAAGATGAAGACGTAGAGCAGCGGGATCGCCAACATCGCGTAGAGCTGCCAATGCTTCCGCAAGCTTTTCCCGAATCCGGAAAGCGGAGTTCTGCGCGTCGTGTGGGGAACCGGTGAGAGGGGCAGCGGCTCGGATGGCAACAAAAGTTCACCTCCTTCGCATGAATTTTGCTTTTGAAAACGATGAATATAAATTTATATTCATCTATTCTTAAACATAAGCGAAGATTCGGCGACAAGTTGCAATCGATTAACGAGCATGCAATTCATTGTGACAGCGCTTTATTCGCGCCGCAGCTTGCGGTAATGAGACGGGGAAACGCCGTTGAAGCGTTTGAAAGCGCGGAGGAACGTATTGGGTAAGGAGTAGCCGACACGCCTTCCGATCTCCTGCACGGACAGTGCGCCGGCGGCGAGATGAATTCGCGCTTCGTTCATGCGCAGTTCTTCAACAACCTCGGAGAACGTCAAGCCTAGCTTGGATTTAATCAGAACCGACAAGTAAGCTTCGGAAAAATGAAAAGTATCCGCTAAAGAAACGAGAGAAAGCGACGGATCCCGGTAACGCTCTTTGAGATACGCCTGAATTTGCTCGATCAACTCTTGCTGCCAGCCCGATTTCTTATTCTTCAGCCATTCGCTGATTTCACCGAATTGCTGGCAAATATAAGCGTACTCCGCTTCGAGTTGGCGAATCCACTCCCTTGTCCCGGTCGAATCCGATCCGCCCCATCCAGACTCCGTCCTGTACGCGAGCGATCCGGCCGCTCCCGGCATCGAGGCGATCCACTGCGACTCATAATGGATTTGATCGATCAGCTTGACCGCCGTTCCGCGAATTTCGTTAACGAACAGAAACAGCATGCGGGCAGGCAATTGGCGGTTGTGGAAATTTTCTTGCCCCAGCAAGCGGAGTTGCTCATTCACCGCATCCGTATCGCCTGCCTTCACCAGGTTGACAAGCTGCATCTGCGTCTCCAGCGGGTAATGATAGCTGCAATTTCGTTCCCGGTACTCGCTGAACCACATTAATTCTCCGGAAGCTGCACGCCAGATAAAGGCGTTCATCAAATATTTCGCTTCGTCGTAAGATTGCGGAATCGCCGCGACCCCGGTGACCCGGCTGCCGATATAACAGGAGACGGCCACTTGTTGTGATGACAAGTCTTGGCGAAGAAGCTGAAACACGTTGCCGATTCGTTCGTTCTGCTCGTCAATCTGCGCAGTATGGTCATGGAATACGATGGCCATCTCCTCTGTGCCGAGCAGGTGCCAGAAATCGTTCTCCGCGATCTGCCGGTTGAGCGCATCCTGAACGGCCGATCGATGGAGATCCCGCGCCTCCAAGCTTTCCTTGACGTCCACGGCGTTCGCAGAACTTTCCGGTCCGCTCCATATCAACAGCGCAACTCGATAATAGCCTCCCGGCAGCGGCAATCCGACATGCTCTGCCATGGCGTTCCTGTCTTCGCCGGAGCGAAAACCGCCGTGCAGCAATTTCTCTACGAACGCTGCGCGCAAATATGGCAGCTGTTCCCCGATTTGCCTGGACAATCGGTCCCGCGTGTCGAACAAATCGGCCATGGCGTTGCCTATTGCCGTCAAAGCGTTGCCGCGCATCCCTTCTCGCTGGCCGAGTCGCTCGGCGATCATGTTCACCATCGCGCGCAACGGAGAAGAATGGCGGTAGGCGAACGCCGCGGCGATCGCCAAGCCGAGCGCCAACGTCGCGGCGAATAAGCCGATCGTCAAGTTGCGCAAGCCGTTCGCCTTGGCAAAGACGAATTCGACCGGTTGCACGGTCACGTAGCTCCAGTCGTTGTATGCCGACTTGGCGTAGGATACGAACATGGAATTCTCTTTTACCCTGATTATCTGCGAATCGTGAGAGAGGAGTGAATCCAGAGGGAGAGGTTGAAATCCCGGCGGAACGTTGCCCGAATCGGCGATCACCTCACCTTGAGCGTCTACGATGTATGACCAGCCGTTGCTTCCGAGGGACAATTGGCCGAGCGACTGCCGAATCGTCTCCTCCCCAATCAGGATGATCATGACGCCGTGGGAATTCCAGGGGTAGTCCAACGATCTGAGGCACGTCACGTATCCGGCCGTCACGCCATGCACCGTCATTTCCATAGCGGGGAAGCAGGTGTTGCGATAATATTGCCCGAGCAATAATTTACGCCAATCCTCATACTTCCATGCGGTCGGATGAACGACCGATTCGAAAAAATCCGGGCCCGTATAGGTGATTTTCGAATTAACGGCCAAGTCGCTTCTTTCAAACCAGAGGTAATACTTGTCTATGAACAGGTTAGACTGTGAATAGTCCGGAAGGTTTTTCTCCAGATTCACAATTCCATATATGTTGCTGTCGGAGAACGGTTCGGTGACGAGCGAGAAGTGGGCGACGCTCGGATTGCTCGTCACCGAGCCGGCAACGGAGTCGATCTCCTTCATCCGCGAGTCCATGACCGCCACGGTTTGCTCCAGCAGCGAGCGATTGGCGGCGATCGTTTCCTCCTTCAACGCGACAAGGCTCTTCTCGTAGGCGATTCCGCTGACCGCAAGCGGAACGACCAGCACGCACAAATAGGAGATCAAGAATGTGACGAACACTCTGCCCGGTTGCCTGGACACGAAAATCCCCCCCGACGTACTTACACTACGGCGATATAAGAATCGGCGCTTTTTTTCAATTATAGAACTGCCCGCCGCCGATCTCAATAAAAATAAACAGGGTCCCGCTAGGGACCCTCGATTAATTATTTACTCTGAAGTTCGGCAATCTCTTTGTTCGCCCCTTCTTCCGCCTCGCGCAATGCCGTATTCATATCTTTTTGACCGGTGTTTACTTGTTGAATCGCTTTATTCAAATACTTTCGAACCAAAGTATCGTATTGCGAAAGCGGAGAGCCGACCGAATATTTGTTTTTGAACATGCCTTTTATATTTTTGCCTTGCAGTGATTTTAGCTGGGTTCCGTATGCTTCTCGAATCTTCGGATCTTTCAGCACCGAGAACGTGCCGTTCCGGGACATATTCATCTGGTTATCCTCGTTCGTAACCGCGTCTAACACTTGAAACGCCGCATCTTTATGTTTACTGGTTTGAGATAACATCAATACGACCGTATTCGGAGCAAAACCAATTCCCGGAAATCCCTCGACATTCGGATAAGAGGTCAAATCCCAATTCAAGTGAACTCCCTGGTTGTACAGCTCATCCAATTCGCCTATTCTTTGCGTGCTTTGCGCCATCATCGCCAAAGTTTGATCTTTCGTGAACAAATCGCGTTCTTTGCCTGCGGGGATTTCATTTCCCGGAATATCTGCAACCAACTTATTGATTTGCAAAACTTTTTTCCAATTGTCGGTAACAAGTGCTGCTTTTTGAGTTTTCGGATCGTAGTAAGCATTTCTTAAAATAGAAGCGGGATTGCGTT
>JAJFMO010000142.1 GCA_020697475.1 Paenibacillaceae bacterium
CGGGAGCCGAGCAGATAACGGCAAATACGCCGTTAAGCGACGCCTTCACCTCGAGAACCGGGCGGATAACAGGGGGGGTTATTCCCAACATTCAAATAAAAAGGCACCCGCCCATCTACATGGGAAGTGCCTTTAGCCTTTCACCTATTATGCTTTAACGCCCTCACCGCACGGACTTGCAAACCACCTGGTCCGCGGGGATAACGTCCTCCATCGAGATGATCGCCCCGTACTCCCGCAGCTTCCGCCGGATCTCCTGCACGTCGACGTCCTCAGGCGCGACATTCTGCTTCACCGCCAAAGCGGCGCCAATCCCCACGCCTTCGCCGATCGACATGCAAGTCGGCATCACCCGCGAGGAGCCGAACACAACTGGATCCACGCTGATGCAGCGGCCGCTCAACATGAGCCGCTTCACATCGCGGCAAATCGTCGCCCCGTACGTGATGCCGTACGGACCGGCGAGCGAGCGAATGATCGTCGAGTCGCCCGAGCCGCTGTGAATATCGATGATGTACGAGCCGAGCGCGATCGTATCGTCGGGGATCAGCCCGGCCACCGCCGCGTCCTCACGGACCATCTGCTTGCCGATAATCCGGCGCGTCTCACGGATGCCGAGGAACGGCGCAATCGAGGACAAGAAAATATTTTCGAAGCCCGGAACGTGTTCCTTCAACATATTAATCAACGGCAACACTTGCAGGTGCGACTCGATTTCGCCGCGGCTGAGTTCCTCCACTTTCGTGCCGTCAAAGTTCAAAATGCGGATGCAATTCAAAGCAATGTATCCGGGACGCGGTAAATTGATATAAATAATCGTATCGCGATCGATCGGACACTTGCCTTCCTGGCGTAGCTTGGACACCAGGTTCTTCAACCCGACGAAGACGTGGTTCTCGCTGGCCCGCAGAAATTCAGCCGTGTAGCCGGGACGAATTTTCATCGTCGACCCATGCTTCAATTCATCCGGATGATCCTGGAGGAAGTCCATAAATCTCTCCAGATCGAAGCCTCCGACGGTAAACATCAGGGTAGGCGGCTGAGTCTCCCCGTTCGCATACTGCCCCTTCTCGAATTCGGCGCCTGCCATATAGGCTACGTCGCCGTCGCCCGTCGCGTCAATGAACATATCGGCAAAAATCTCGATTTCCTTGCCTTTGCCCTTCACGATGACCGACTTCAGCTCGCCGTTCTCCGTGTTTGCGCCGATGATTTCACAGTGCAGGAGCGGACGCACCCCGTATTTTTTGATCTTTTCGAACACGACGATTTTCATCAATTGAGGGTCAATGACCGTCGTCGAATTATGCAAAGGACATTCCCGATGCCCGAACGATCCGTCCAGTTCAATCAACCGATCGACAATCTCCTGCGGCAATCCTTTCGTCACTTGGCGCCCTTGAGCGTCAAGGAACGCGAGCAACGGCAATCCGATCGTCATGTTCCCGCCCAGGAAGCCTTGGCGATCAACCAGAACCGTCTCAACCCCTTCGCGAGCCGCCGCCAGTGCAGCGCCGACCCCGCCGGAACCGCCGCCGAGCACGAGCACTTGTGTTTTTATGACTTGTCTTTCCGCGCGATTTTCCATCCGTATGTCTCTCCCATGTGTTGATAAACTCCATTTCAGAATACACGGAAAGCGGCCCTTTGAACATACCATAATTATTCGCCTTCAATATACTTTATTTCATGCGAGGTCTCCGACGCCTGGGGTTTTCCAGACAATCGATGCACAAATCCGGCCCGCCCTGGGCAAGGATATCGTCCGCCGCCCGCAGGATGGCAAGCAGTTCCGCCTGGGGCAAAGGCTCCTTCTTCGGTTTCATGACAGACCATTGTTGCCATAATTGATTGGGCCAGGTTATTGTCCGATTTTCCGGAAGTCTTCGCGGGTGACTGTGTTTTGGCTTGCGCGCTCCTGGAGGATGCCCAGCTCTTCGCACAAGCGGTAGGACTTCTTATGGTTCAAATTCAATCGTTAGCTCGGCCAAGTTCCCCAGTCAGGTACGCTCAAACCAAATTTCCGGCAAAATGATGCGTATTTCTTGTTCCGAGTTTTCTTTCCGCCAGAAGACAATGAAGCGGATGGTCGAGGTGACGGGGAGAAACCCCCGTTGCCGCAGCGCCTCCACTTGGCCGGCGAATGCCTTGGAGAACCGGAGCACCGGCTGCCCCACCGGGGAGCGGCATCCTTCGGCATCGACGAGGAGGCGATTCCCGCTGTTCAGCGCGGCGATCAAGTGCTGGCGGGGTTCGAAGAAGTCTAGCCATATGTCCCGGTAGGTGAGCTGCGCGACGAACTGGTCGGGCGGCTCGTAACGATAGGCGTCTTCGATCGAGTCCATCCCCTCCACACGGATAAAGTTCAAAAATCCCCCGTTGTCGCAAATCGTTAAGCTGCGCTTCGCCCTTGTTATCGCCACGTACAGCTGTCGTCTGGCTTCCGCCGTTCCCGAATTAAAGCGGTCGAGCATCAGGAACACGTTGTCGAATTCACGGCCTTTCGCCTTGTGGATCGTGGCGACGACAATCGTCTCGATGTCATCACCGAAGAAGTCCTCCAGCTTGGACTCACGGATAAAAAGCTCGAGATCGGTGCGATACTTATGTCGCAGATGAACCGCTTCGAAGGCGCGGAGAAGGTTAAGGCACATCTCGAGGTTTGGATTCGGGGTGTCCTCTGCGCCTACCCCAAACCGCTCCACAAGCCGCCGCTTCGCACCCGCCCACAGCTCATCATCGATGATGTAGGACGCCTCCTCAATTTGCCCCAGGAAAAACCGCACCTCCAGCAAATTCAACAGCGAGAATCCCTCATTCGACTGGATCAGCTTGGCCGGCACGCCATGCCGAAGCAGCAGCGCCGTAATCTGCGCCGCCTCCTCGTTCGACTTGGTCAGGACGCAAGTCGACCCCGCCAGTCCCTCCTCGCGCACCTCGTCGACAAGCGGCACAATCAAGTTGTCACTGCGGTAACGCACCCGTCTGATCGCACCGTTGTCTCTCTGCATCGCGATAATCGGAGTGTGCTTCAGACGGTGAGGAAGCGTGCGGACGAATTGGTTGGCGTAATCGACCAGGTTTGCTTTGCTGCGGTAATTTTCTACCAACTCCACCAACGCCGCTCCCGGCCTTTCCGTCAACCGCTTCATATATTCCGAGCTCGAGCCGCGGAACTCAAAAATATTTTGGTCATCGTCCCCGACCGCAATCACCCGCATCTCCTCGTTGCGCTCCATCAGCGCCTCAACAAGCGCAAACTCCTGCGCATCCATATCCTGCGCCTCGTCGACGACGAGCACCGTCTTCGTCACCCGCCCGGCCTCGACATCCCCGCCGCGAATACGCTCGACCGCCTCGCGGATAATTTGCTCCGACTTGTCGAGCGTACCCAACCTGCCGAGCAAATCGAAGCAATACGAATGAAACGTGCGGATCTCCACAAAATTCGCTGCATTGCCGATCAGCGCCAGCAACCGCCGCTTGAACTCCGTCGCCGCCGAGCGGGCGAAGGTAAGCATCAACAGCTGCTCGTGCTTCACGTCCTCCATGAGCAAGAGCGAGGCCAGCTTGTGCACGAGGATGCGCGTCTTGCCGCTGCCCGGCCCGGCCGCCACAACGATGCAAGGCGAAGACTTGTCGTTGATGATGCCAAGCTGGGTCGGCGACAGCTCGCCGAACAGCTGGCGGAACTTGGCCGGTGTAATGTTGCGGCGAATTTCCTCCTGGCGGCTGCCTTTGAAATATTTGCCCAGGAACGACACATAATTAAGCTGAAAATAATCGTCGACGAACTGCAGCGCCGCCTTGTAATCGTCGATCATCTTGCGAGCATACTCTCCGACGATGTGGATTTGCTGCATTTTATTTTCGTAAAATTGGTTTAGCTTCTGGTAATCTTCGACTTTGTAGCGCTTCTTATTGTCGGTTTCCGTCCGTTCGATCGTCAGCGGATTGTAGACGACCATGAAGCCGCCCTCCAGCTTCAGCGCCTCGATCTTCGCCAAATAGTACAGCGCATCCTCGACTTCCTCCGTCATTGCCGCCGACTGAAACAGCGTCGATCGGCGAGCATACTCCTCCTTCAGCTCCAGCACGGAAAACTCGACCGGCATTTCGCCGTTCACGCTCACTTGCTCCTCGCCCAGGCGGATCGGGTCGCCCAAGAACTCGACGATAAACTGCACCAACTCGTGCCGTCGCGCCAGAGTATCTGCGAGCGCCGACCTGTCGAAGAGACGCAGCACCGCTACGTGGTCCCGACCTTCGTTTTGCCGCTTGATCCAGCCTTTGATCGCCCACAGATTGAGTATCGTCCGCAGTTTCGCCGGGCTCGCCTCTACAATGCCGTCAGCCTCCGCCCGCTCGTTAAGCTCCTTGAGATGGACGACGTGCTCCTCATCCTCCACCTCGCCCAGCAGGAATCTCTCCAGTTGCGCGAACGATTTCAGGATGACGAGTGACCGGTTGCGCGTTTCCGTCCGCTTGATGTACGCCGTCAAATCTTTCGAGTCGGCCAACAGGTTGATCTCGCGCAGCAACTGAATCGCCCGGATCACGTCCTCCCTCTCCAGCCCCAACCGGTCGGAGATGTAGTCGACCCGCGATTCCGCCTCCTCATCGCTCGCACGCTTGCGGCTGCGGCTGGCGATCAGGCTGCGCATGATGCGGATCGCTTGCACCTTCTGCTGCTCATCGAAGCGCTCGGACGCCTGAATGTGGCGAATCGCTTCCTCGGCATTGCGCACCCGCAGCCCGTCGGCGAACACCCGCGGCATATTTTGCCCGCGCTGCACATAGCCGGCTTCCTCCAGCGCGGCAATCGCCGTCTTCACTCGCGTCTCGATGTCGCCGACCGCATCGTCCCACCCAGCCCGGCGGGCGATCTCCAGCGCGGACTGCGACACCTTCGACCGCACCCGGGTCAAGTCCTTGATCGCTTTCCACACCTGCTGAATCTCCTGGATGCTCACCTTCGTCTGATTCAGCAGAATGAAATGCTTATTCAAATCTTCATCGTTAAACAGCACATAGCAATCCGCAGTAATCGACTCGTCGCGGCCGGCCCGGCCCGCTTCCTGCACGTAATTTTCCAATGAATCGGAAATGTCGTAATGGATGACCATGCCGACGTCCTTCTTGTCGACCCCCATGCCGAACGCCGAAGTGGCCACCATAATTTGCACTTCGCCCTGCGTGAACGCGTCCTGGTTGGCGGACTTCTCCCGCTTGTCCATTTTGCCGTGGTACGCCTTAGCCACATAGCCATCCAGCGCAAGCCGCTGCGCCAACTCATTCGCCTTCTTCGTACGCGACACATACACAATCGTCGGGCACGGCTTGGCGTCGATCAACTCGCGCACCGTCTGGTATTTCTCTTCTTCATTTCCTTTTTCAAAAACGAGATACCGTAAGTTGCTGCGAGAAGCGCTCGAACGAAAAACCTCCATCTCCAGCCCCAGCTTCTCCCGAAAGTACGCGCGAATATCTTCGATCACCTTCTGCTTGGCGGTCGCGGTGAAGCAGGAGACGGGAATGCCATCGGCGAGGTTCTTCTTTTCCTGCAGCAAGCGGATGAAGTCTCCGATGTACAAATAGTCGACACGGAAATCTTGCCCCCACGCCGAGAAACAGTGCGCCTCGTCGATGACGAAGCGGACGACGTTACGGCCGAGCAACAGCCGTTCGATCGTGCGCGAGCGCAGCGATTCCGGCGAAATATACAGAATCGAAGCGGAGCCGCCTTCCACTCGAGCCATCGCCTTGGCGCGCTCGATCGGGTCGAGCAAGCCGTTGATCGCCACCGCATCGGTGATGCCCATGCGCTCTAGGTTGTCGACCTGGTCCTTCATCAGCGACTGCAGCGGAGAGATGACGACCGTCAGCCCGCGCGCATTGACCCCGCTCATCAGCGCCGGCACCTGGAACGTAATCGATTTGCCGCCTCCTGTGGGAAACACAGCCAGCAACGATTTGTTGGCGACGGCCGCGCTGACCGCCTTCTCTTGCAGCGGCTCCCCGGCGTACGTGCGGTACGCATCGAAGCCGAAAAAGCGTTTTAACCCTTTGTGAATATCCAACGCTTCGTTGCAATAGGCGCACCCCGGGACGCACGGGTTGTTGGTCAACAGAAACATCACCCGCTCCACCAGCGGGAAATTCCGCAGCACCCAAGGCGGCGTGATCGAATACCGGCTGCGCGTGTGGATCAGCGCCAAACAGTAGGCCAGCTCGACCGGGTTGTCTGCGACCAGCCGCGGAAGATCGGCATGCTCGCAGACCCTCGCCGCAAACAGCCGGCGAATGTCTAGCGCCGGGTTGGCCGCGCTTTCACAAAACCCCAGCCACAAGAAAAACCCAGCGAATTCTCGCTGACCTTTTAATAGAGAACAGTAGATTCGCTTGAGTCTATGATCCGTCCGCTCAAAAGCCGCCACCTCGTCGAAAAACAAGTCCTTCGCCTTAATCGCATCGTTCAATGGGTTATTCAGCTCATCTGTCTGCAGTTTGTCGTCCTTGAGCAAGGCGTGGTAAGGCTTGGTCGGGAACAAGAGGGGAGACAGGTACAACGTGTCGATCACGTTCGGGCGAGGAAGGCCCGTGGCATCGAGGAAAGGTTGAATATAGCGTAAATCATGCTGTAAAATATTGTGCCCGCACACATACTGCGAACCGCGCAGAAAATGCACGAAGCCCGCCGCCGAATTCGCGTGGAAAGAACGGCCATCCGTTGCAACACCACCGATATCCGTTATCTTGCCGCTATTCGGTTCGATCTCGGTATCGACAAAAGCGATGATCGGCATAGTCGCGTCGCTTCCCATGGGCTTCTCCTAAAATGTAATATTATTAAACATTATACCACCCCGCTGAAGGGAGCATACAATAGTTTGCCGATTAACCGGACGAACGCCTGGCTATTTTGTCATTCAAGTACCGGTGAATATCGATGATGCGAAACGTTCCAAGTTCGTTGAATCGACTCACCCGTCTGCTGTTTGCCATCAAATCCTGAACCGAATGGCTATCGGAAGAGATCAGGAATGCAGTCCCCTTATTTGCGGAGAGTCGAATGACGGGTTGATCCGGAGTATTGTAGCGGACGTTCAATTCGAGAATTTTGCCCGAAGCGGCTATGGAATCGGTTATTTCCTCCATAGGCAGCTCCTCTTCACGTATCCTGAACCCTTTGAGCTCCGACAATGGATGAGCAATGATATCCACGCGCGGATTTTCAAGCAACCGAATGAACGCCTCGAGCCAGTTTTCAATAATCACTTTTTTCGAATATCGATCCTGCTCCGATTTGGAAAAATATCCGTCTGCTTTCGGAATTCGGTGCATAGAGCCAAGGACGAGATCTACCAACCCGTCAAAAGACGGATCGGCGTCGATATCGCCGGCTAACGAGGTAACCTTCGCTTCGACTCCCGAGAAGATTCGGATGTCGTTCCGATACTTTTGTTTTAACGATTGAAGATGCGCGGCATAAGCTGGAACCCAAGAGCTGGTTATCCAAACATGATCCGTGAGGGCAATCGCCTCATACCCAATGCCAATGGCGGCTTCGATCATTTCCTCCGGTGTATTCTTGCCGTCAGAGTAGTTAGAGTGCATATGAAGATCCATGAACATCGTAAAAAACCTCCTCCCAATACCTCGTCATCCGGGTTCCCCAATTGATTTTCAGCTCATCCATACTTAGGGCAATACCAAAAGCCTGTTTTACGGCAAGTACCGGTAGATTGACCCCGGCTGCCGTGCAATGGACAATGGTCCCCTGAATTCTCGGGTTGATCTCTACAATTTTCGGTTCGCGCTTCAGGTCTCGACGGATTTGCACACCGATATTGCCGCTTAATTGAAAATACTTTACGACCGCAGTGGCGTAATCTATAATATCTTGCTCCTTCATAATGATGCCCCTCGTCGTAATACCCCCTACAGTCGCTT
>JAJFMO010000143.1 GCA_020697475.1 Paenibacillaceae bacterium
TGAGCTTGCCTTTCGAAGACAATCGGTTCGATTACGCGACAATCGGTTTCGCACTGCGCAACGTGCCGGACATCGTGTCCGTGCTGAATGAGATGAAGCGGGTCGTCAAACCGGGCGGAATGGTCGTTTCACTTGAATTGTCCAAGCCCACTTGGCAGCCGTTCAAGGCGATTTACTATGCTTATTTTCAAAAAATTTTGCCATTATTGGGGAAATTGATCGCCAAGCGATACGAGCAATACAAGTGGTTGCCCGAATCGTTGATCTCCTTTCCCGACCATCGACAGCTGGCCCGCATCTTCGAGTCCGTCGGATTGACCGGCGTCATGGCGTACCCGTTAACCGGCGGCATCGCCGCTTTGCATATCGGCATCAAGGATAGAACGGAGTGAACGGTACGACCATGAAACGGATTCGCATTATTTTAGAAATGATCAAATTTGAACATACGATATTCGCTTTGCCTTTTGCTTATATGGGAGCTTTGCTCGGTTCGATGATCGAATCGAAGGCATTGCCGGGATGGATGCCGATTGTTTGGATCACGCTCGCGATGATCGGCGCAAGAAGCGCGGCGATGGGGCTGAACCGGGTGATCGATCGGACGATCGACGGGAAAAATCCGCGCACGGAAATGAGAGCCATTCCCGCTGGATTGCTGAAATCCAAAGATGTCATCTGGTTTATTGTCTTATCGCTGGTGTTAATGTTGGCGGCCACGTCCCAATTGAACACGCTTTGTATGGAGTTATTGCCGGTCGCAGTCGCCATGCTGGTGTTATACTCATATACCAAGCGGTTTACTTGGGGATGTCACCTGTTTCTCGGATTTACCCAAGCGCTGGCGGCGTTGGGAGGCTGGGTGGCGATTACCGGTTCGTTCAGCCTGACAGCCGTCGTGCTATACGTTACCGTGGCGTTCTGGACAGCCGGCTTCGACGTCATCTATGCTTGCCAGGATATCGAATTCGACCGCAAGGAAGGGTTGTACTCGATTCCCGGACGGTTCGGCATCGCCAAAGCGCTTTGGATTGCCAGAGGATTGCATGTCGTAACGGCCGTCGGATTGTTCAGTTTATTTTTCTTGGCCCATTTAAGCTGGTGGTATTTAATTGGATTAATGATCTCATACCTTATATTATTTTACGAGCATTGGATTGTCAGACCGCATGACCTCTCGCGATTAAACACCGCGTTCTTCACGATGAACGGCGTCTTGAGCGTTGTGGTATTTGTATTTACGTGTGTGGATTTGGCGGTGCATCATCCATGAGTCTAACCGCCCGCTGTTTAAGGATTGGCAAGATCAAATACACCAACGTATGGCCGATATTTTATTATTTGCCGGATAAAGCGGAGGACGGCAGTTATGAGCTGATCCACCAAGTTCCGTCTCTACTGAACAGGGCGATGGCGGCGGGGGAGGTCGACATGGGGCCGATCTCCTCGTTCGCTTATGCGGAAGCTTACCCGAATTACGTCCTGTATCCCGATTTGTCGGTCAGCGCCTTGGGAAAGGTGAAGTCGATCCTGTTGTTTCACCGCAAGCCGCTCAAGGAAATTCGCAACGGGCTCATCGCCTTGCCTTCGACGTCGGCATCGTCCTCGAATTTGCTGAGGATTATCATGTCTTGCTTTTATGACGGACAACCAGTTTATTCGGTGGAAGAGCCGAACCTTGAACGCATGATGGAGGGCAAAGACGCCGCATTATTGATCGGCGACGATGCGATTCGCGGGGGATGGAACAACAACAAGTATCTGGTAACCGACTTGGGGGAACAATGGTACAAGTTCACCGGCATGTGGATGTCGTTCGCTGTGTGGGCGATTCGCAAAGATACGTTGCTACGATACGCCGACGAGCTCGATTTGTTGTTTCACAACTTCTTAAGCAGCAAGCGGCGCAGCCTGCAGGAACCTGGGGCGATGATTGCGGAGGCGATAGCCCGGGTGGGCGGAGACGAGAGATACTGGCGCGAATATTTCGGCAACTTGAGTTACGACTTCGGACCAATGCAGCACGAAGGGCTGGAAACTTATTTTCGCTATGCCAAACAATTAGGATTACTTAAACAGGACGTCAAAATCGAGTTATGGTCGCACAATACTGCAGTCAAGGTGAATGAATGAAGCTGATCGATATTTATTCGCGAATGAAGCGAGAAATTGCCTATATTGAGAAGGAACTGGAACGCAGCGTGTACTCCGATCATCCCCTGCTGCGCCAGACGTCCGTGCATCTGCTGAAGGCCGGTGGAAAAAGGATTCGCCCAGTGTTCGTCCTGTTGGCCGGGCAATTTGGGGATTCCCGTCTCGACAGGTTGAGAGATGTCGCCGTGGCTCTTGAGTTGATTCATATGGCGACACTCGTGCACGATGACGTGATTGACGATGCCGGGACGAGACGCGGTCAGCTGAC
The DNA here is from genome assembly GCA_020697475.1 of Paenibacillaceae bacterium. Taxonomy (GTDB): domain Bacteria; phylum Bacillota; class Bacilli; order Paenibacillales; family NBRC-103111; genus JAJFMO01. Next base: position 2,423 of record JAJFMO010000143.1, read on the forward strand.
GGTGAAATCCAAGTGGGACAACCGGATCGCAATGTACACCGGCGATTACATATTTGCCAAGGCGCTCGGGGTTGTCACCCGCTTGCCCAACCCGGAAATTCACCAGATCATGTCCAAGGCGATCGTCGAAATGTGCATCGGCGAGATGGAGCAAATCCGCTATTTCTTCGCCAGCGATCAACGGGTGAGGGATTATTTGCTTCGAATCAAGCGCAAAACGTCTCTGCTGATCGCCATCAGCTGCCAGCTGGGAGCGATTGCAGCGGACGCCGGAGAGGAGACGGCGCGGAAGCTGTTCCAATTCGGCTATAATGTCGGGATGGCGTTCCAAATCCGTGACGACATTCTCGACCTGTGCGGAACGGAGCAACAGTTGGGCAAGCCGCCGGGAAGCGATGTGAAGCAGGGGAACATTACCCTCCCCGTCATCTATGCGCTGCGCGATGATGACTTGCGGCCGGCGTTGCTGGCGGAGCTGGATCTCATTCGCGAGAGCGAGGGGGAGGCGGGTGCGCTGTCTTCGTTCATCGCCCGCGTCGTGGCGAGCCGGGGGATGAAGCAGGCGGAGGAGTTGGCTGGCCGCTATGTAGAGCGGGCGATCAACGCCTTGAGCTCGCTGCCCGATATTCAAGCGAAGCAAGACTTGGCCGATGTGGCGATGTTCGTCGCCAATCGATCCTATTGAAGATGTGCGGGAATACCGTTTAAATTGATAAAATCTATTGCCGAACATCAAAAAAATAAGTGGAGGGTTATTACAATGGAACGTACGTTTATCATGGTCAAACCCGATGGGGTGCAGCGCGGATTGGTTGGCGAGATCGTCCGCAGACTGGAGCAGAAAGGGTTGCAGTTGGTTGGGGCGAAAATGATGGTCATAACCCGCGAACAAGCGGAGTACCACTACGCTGAGCATCAAGGCAAGCCGTTCTTCGCCGGACTGGTTGATTTCATTACGTCGGCGCCGGTGTTCGCTACTGTTTGGCAAGGGGATCAAGTGATTGCGCTGTCGCGCGCGCTGATGGGCAAGACGAATACGCTGGACGCCATTCCGGGCACGATTCGCGGAGACTTCGCCGTGCACACCGGGATGAATCTGATCCATGGCTCGGATTCGCCGGAGAGCGCTGAGCGGGAGATCAACCATTTCTTCAAGCCGAATGAGATTATCGAGTACACACAACTGATTCAGCAATGGATTTAGACGAACTCGATTATGCTTTGTTCGTCCGTAACGTAAAGCAACTGACAACCATCGATTTGTCCCTTTATAAAGAAACTCAGATGAAGCGGCGGCTAGCTTCCTTTTGTCGGAAGAAAGGTTTTTACACGTTCGCCGCGTTCTATTCTGCGATGAAGAACGACCTGCGCTTGCGACAGGAATTTTACGATCGGATGACGATCAACGTCTCGGAATTTTGGCGCAACGCCCCGAGGTGGGTTACGCTGGCCGAGAAATTCCTGCCGGAGATGTTAGCGCGAGGCGGACGCCTTCGCTGTTGGAGCGCCGCCTGTTCGACCGGAGAAGAACCGTATACGCTGGCCATGATTTTGAGCGAAATGAACGCGCTTCACCGGTCGGATATTTGGGCGTCTGATATCGATGAGGGTGCGCTGAACGCAGCGGTGCAGGGGATATACCACGAGCGGTCGGTTCGCGAAGTTCCCGCATCTTACGTGGGCAAGTATTTTCGCCAGGACGGCATGAACTATATGGTGGCCGACGGATTGAAGAAGCCGGTCATCTTCCATAAGCAAAACTTGCTGGAAGACCGTTTCGAATCCGACTTCGACCTGATCATTTGCCGGAACGTGTTGATCTATTTCACCGAGGATGCGAAGGCCAAGCTGTATGCCAAGTTCTCCCAGGCGCTCAGGTCTGGAGGGGTGCTGTTCGTCGGCAGTACGGAGCAAATTTTTTCTCCGGAGCGCTATGGGCTGAAATCAGCGGAGACGTTTTTTTATCGCAAAATGTAGAGTAGCCGCTCTTTCTTGGGAAGGGGCGGCTTTACTTATTAATATGCGGCCGATTTATGGATTTTTTCTGAGAAAATCTTAAAAGTGTACATGGATTCGTAAGCGTTTGCCCTCTATAATCAAGGTAATGCGTGAAAATATTGCTAGGGACAGAGGGAGAGTGCAACGATGGCGGTAAAAGTCGGGATATTGGGTTTTGCCCATGGCCATGTCAATTCGTATTGCGATGAGTGGAATAAACACGACAAATATGGCATTCGTGTGGTCGCGGGGTGGGATCATGACACGGATCGGTTGGAGGCAGCGGCGGGCAAGTTCCAGTTGAAAGGGTACGCCGAGGCGGGGGCGCTGTTGGCCGATGCGGAGGTGCAAGCGGTTATTATCGCCGCGGAGACGTCGATGCACGCTGATTTGGTGGAGCAGGCGGCGGCAGCCGGCAAAGCGATCGTGCTGCAGAAACCGATCGCCTTGACGCTGGCTGAAGCCGACCGGATTGTATCCGCGGTGAACAAGCATGGCGTACCGTTCACGATGGCGTGGCAGATGCGGGTCGACCCGCAAAACCGGCTGATGAAAGAGTTGTTGGACAGCGGACAGTTCGGACAAGTGTTCATGGTGCGGCGGCGTCACGGCTTAAGCTTAGGACTGACCCCCGGTTTCGCCGATTCGTGGCATGTCGCTCCGCAATATAACCGGGATATTTGGGCGGACGACGCATCGCACGCAATCGATTTCTTGCATTGGCTGCTTGGCGTACCGGAAAGCGTGACAGCTGAGCTCACATCGCAATACAATCCGCGCATCCCGATGGACAACGGCATCGCCGTGTTCCGTTATTCTGGCGGCCCGCTGGCTGAAGTCGTCGGCTCTTTCACATGCCCGGCGCACGAGAATACGACGGAAATCGTCTGCGAGCGCGGGACAATCATCCAGAATTACGGTGACAGCCCCAGTTGCAACGCACCCCGTCCGGAAGGGGCTATCGGCGTCAAATGGTATTCGACGGAGACGAAAAGCTGGACTGCGAGCGACCTTGCGCCGCCGGCGACGCATAGCGCGCGCATTCGCGATTTAACGGGCCCGTTGGCCGACTTCTTGCATGGCCGCAGGGCGCCGATCGCCACCGCTGAGGAGGGCCGTACGTCGTTGCGCATGCTGCTCGCCTGCTATGCCTCGACGGAAGCCGGGAGAAGGGTGTCGCTAAACGACGCGGTGATCGATACGATATGAAGCGGCCGAATATTTTGTACATCATGTCGGATCAGCATCGGGCGGATTTTGTTGGGGTAAGCGAAACGGCCTACCCTGTGCGGACGCCGAACCTGGATCGGCTAGCCGCCCAAGGGCTGCGGTTCAGCAGCGCCTACACTCCGCATCCGCTTTGCTGCCCGGCCAGACAGTGCTTGTTGAACGGGCGTCGGGCGGAATCGTTCGGCTCGCTGTGGAACTTCGACCTGGGGAGCGCGATGAAGCCGCTCGACCCGACCGATTACAGCTGGCCCAGGCAATTGCGGGAGGAAGGCTATCGGAACGGGTTCGTAGGCAAGTGGCACGTTAACCCCGACGTTTCGCCGCTTGGCTTCGGCTTCGAGGAGTATGTCTCCAACGGGGATCACAAGCGGTTCTTGGCGAAGGCGCATCCTGACGTCACTTTCTCGAAGAGCTTCTTCGGCGAACCGAATCCGCTGCCGGTAGAACATTCCGAGACGCATTGGCTGGCGGCGCGGGCGATGGAGTTGATCGAACGGTTCGCAGAAACCGGCAGCCCGTGGCATGTGCGGCTGGACTTTACCGATCCGCATTTGCCGTGCCGTCCGGTGGAGCCGTTCGCTTCCATGTATAAGCCGGAAGAAGTGCCGGTGGTGGGATGACTGGTCGAAGATCGTGGCGCGGTATTATGGAATCGTGACCCAGATGGACGACGCGATCGGGCTCGTGTTGGCCAAGCTGGATGAGCTGGGTCTGGCGGACGACACGATCGTTGTATATACGTCCGATCACGGCGATATGTGCGGCAGCCACCGGTTGTTCGACAAACATTATGTGATGTACGACGATATCGTGAGGGTGCCGCTGATCGTGCGCTGGCCGAATCGCGTTCCCGCCGAATTGCGTTGCGATGAGTTTGTGTACAACGCGCTTGATATGCCACCGACTCTGTTGGAAATGGCGGGGAGCGAGGTTCCGGCGTCGTTTGCGGGACGTTCTTTGGTTCCTTTTTTGCAGGGGGAAAAGGTTGGCGATTGGCGGCAAGAGGTGCTCGCTTCTTACAACGGGCAGATGTTCGGGTTGTATTCGCAGCGGATGATTCGGGATCGCAAGTTCAAATATGTGTGGAACGGCACGGAGGTCGACGAGTTGTACGAACTGCAGGCGGATCCGCATGAGCTGCGCAATTTGAGCAAGGATCCGCAGTATCGGGAGGTTATTGCCGAGAGGCGGAAGAAGATGTATCGCATCCTGCTTCAGGATGGCGACAAGCTGATGAACAACCGTTGGATGGATCGGCATTTCAACGGGCTGGCGGAGTTGTAAGCGGGACGGCGTCGACATCGAAGGCATTGCCTGATGCTGAAGCGGGTGGTGCCGAGGCGGGCGGCGCTGGAACGTGCGGCGATTCAATGAGTAGCGGGCAAGGGGCAGAGATCGAACGGTTGTGATCGAAGGAGGGCGTGGCTTGCGAATCCGAAATTGCGATCATCATACATGGTGGGAGAGGCCTCCGGGCGGGAAGGCGGGGCGGTGCTGGATTGGGAGGGAGCCAATTATCCGGCGCCGTCTCCTAGTTTATTTCTGCTGCCGGCCAACACGCCGCACTGGGTGAACCAGCAGACATACCCCTTAAGCTTCTGGTATATCGAGTTGGCGATGGATCACCCGGCGGAATTCGTGAGCGGGGAGCAGGCGGAAACTTGGAACCGATTGCAGGAATCGATCGATTATGCGTCGCCGGAGCTGATGGGTTTAAAGCTGACGCTGGACGCGCTTGGCGTTTCGCTGGAGAGGAAGGCGGAGCAGCCGGTGCTGTATGATGAAGAGTTGATCAAGTTGGATGCGCAGAAGGTGATTCGTTGGGTGCAGAACCGGTTCCGTGAAAATGGCGAAGATCCGCATTGGTTCGGTAGTTCGACGCCGGAAAAAATCAAGCAACTGACGCGGTATATGGAAGTGAATTATTATTTGCCGACCGATCTGGAGCAGTTGGCGGATAAGGTGCACTTGGAGAAGTCGTATCTCGGGAGGGCGTTCAAGCAGTCGGCGGGTGTGTCCCCGATGCAGTATTTAAACCGGTTGCGGTTGAACGCGGCGATCAGCTTTTTGGTTAACACGAACATGCCGGTACGGCAAATCGCCGAGGCGACGGGGTTTAACAGCATCCATTACTTTTCGCGGCTGTTTAAGCAGAAGTCTGGTTGCAGTCCGCTCGAGTGGCGGGATAAGACGGGGCGGTAGGTGTGAGGGCTTGTTGGGGTGAAGGGTGGGGAGATTTAACGGCGAAATCGCCGTTATCCGTGCGGATGACGTGCGAATTGAGAGACTTAACGGTAATTTGGCCGTTATCCGCGGAGATGAGCCGCGAAATGAGAGACTTAACGGCGTATCTGCCGTTATCCGTGCGGATGATGCGCGAACTGAGAGACTTAACGGCAATTTGGCCGTTATTCGCGGTGCTGATTCGCGAATTGAGGGACTTAACGAGAGTTGCGGAGGCGGCAGTTAAGGCCGGAAACGGCCTTAAAGTACCGTGGAGAGGCGTGGAGGTGGCAGTTAAGGCCGGAAACGGCCTTAAAGTGCCACGGAGAGTTGCGGAGGGGGCAGTTAAGGCCGGAAACGGCCTTAATGTGCCATGGAGAGTTGCGGAGGCGGCAGCTAAGGCCGGAAACGGCCTTAAAGTGCCACGGAGAGGCGCGGAGTTGGCAGCTAAGGCCGGAAACGGCCTTAAATTGCCATGGAGAGTTGCGGAGGTGGCGGCTAAGGCCGGAAACGGCCTTAAAGTGCCACGGAGAGTTGCGGAGGTGGCAGTTAAGGCCGGAAACGGCTCAAGACTTTGCCCATGCGCAAGAAAGTCGTTTTTGTGCAAATGCATCGCGAAAAAAGGCTTGGCGATAAGGAAAATCGCGCAAGCTTTTTTGACGTTTACGCCTGTTCTCTGCAAAGACAAACCGCCGCAAGATTCGCTAGGATAGTAAAAGAGAGAAAACCAACTGCAGAAAGGAATTGTTCCTATGACGACAGAGTTGCCCGAAACGTTCGCCGCCCTCCAAATCACCGGGATACACGAATCCCGGGTCGTTCGCTTGCCGATGCCTGTGCCGGGGGAGGGCCAAGCGCTGGTTCGAGTGAAAGCGGTGACGACGTGCCCGCAATGGGACATGCATATTTACAACGGGAAGCCGATGTTCGTTGGTCAGCCGCCGATCGCCTTCCCCTATCCGCCGGGGCAGCCGGGCCATGAGATGACCGGCATCGTTGTCGCCGTCGGTCCGGGGTGCAGCCTCCAGATGGGGCAAACCGTCTGCGCCTGGAAAGACCCCGGCAAATCCAAGCCGGGTTGCTACGCGGAGTATGTGCTGATGCAGGAAGAGCACCTGATGGCCGTCCCGCCGGAGCTGCCCGTCGAGAAGGTCGCCTCGCTGGAGCTGGCGATGTGCGTCAGCGCCAGCATCATGCGGCTCGGCTCACTGATCGGCATCGCCGGCAAATCGTGCATCGTCAACGGGCTCGGCTCAGCCGGCTTGATCGCGATGCAGCTGCTGCTCGCCGAAGGAGCGACGCAAGTGATCGGCGTCGATCCAAACGCCAAGCGGCGGGAGGTCGCGTTGGCGATGGGAGCGAAGGCAGCGTACGACCCGGCCGACTCACCCCTCCCGCTGCGCCGCAAACCGGGCGCCGCGCATCTCGCCGTCGATTGCGTCGGCTATCCCGAAGCCGTCCGGTTCGTTATGGACCGCACGAACGAAGCGGTCTCTCTGTTCGCCGTCCAGCGCGACGATTACGTCTTCCGCCACGGCGACCTGGTGCTCGTCGGGTATCCGGGCCACAGCCGCGAGGCGGCGGACTATGCGCTGAACTGGATCGCACAGGGCAAACTCGACCTAAGCCCGCTGATCAGCGATCGGTTGCCGCTTACCCGTTACAACGAAGGGGTGGAGCGGTTGATGAATCAAGCGGCGATTAAAATTTGTTTCGTTCCCAACGAAGGAGGGGAGCCGAGATGACATTACGCAATAGCCAGAACGGGAGCAACGGCGCACCCAAGCGGCCCAATAAGCAGCCCAACATCGTCCTGATCGTCGCCGACGACCACCGGATGCAGTCGATCGCCGGCTACGGCAACGAGGAAGTACTCACCCCTACGTTCGATCGGCTGATGAAAGAAGGGGTGCATTTTCACCGCACGTACATTATGGGCGGGGTAGCGGCAGCGGTGTGCGTACCGACCCGCGCAGCGATCCATACCGGGATTGGCTGCTTCCGTTCGACGATGAGCCGTGAAGTGGAGAGCGGCAGGCCGCTCGTCACGCTTCGTCCAGAGCATACGACGTTGGGTCAAGCATTTCGACAAGCCGGCTATACGACGTTCGGGGTCGGCAAATGGCATAACGACAAAGAAAGTTATGCCCGCAGCTTTCAGGGCGGAGCGAAAATTTTCTTCGGCGGCGGAGGGGATCATCGCCAAATCATGGTCCATGATTACGACCCTACGGGGGCGTTTCCGCAAGAAGCGAGGTACGTCGACGGCCGATTCTCTACCGACATGTTCGCCGATGCCGCCGTCGATTTCATCCGTGGCGCAGCGGAGCAAGAGCCGTTCTTCCTGTACGTCGCCTTCACCGCACCGCACGACCCACGTACGCCGGTGGAACCGTTCGCATCCATGTACGACCCGGAGACGCTACGTCTTCCCGCCAACGCGACACCGATCCACCCGTTTGACAACGGGGAGATGGAAATTCGCGACGAGCTGCTCGCCGCCTGGCCGCGGGAGCAATCGGCGATTCGCCGCCATCTCGCCGACTATTACGGGATGATCGCTCATCTAGACGATCGAATCGGCGACATCGTGAAGGCGCTGGACGAACGCGGGATCGCCGACGACACGATCGTCGTCTATACAGCCGATCATGGGATCTCCATCGGCCAACACGGTCTCATGGGCAAGCAAAATATGTACGACCACAGTGTACGCATCCCTTTCATTCTGAGAGGCGGCGGCCTTCCGGCCGACCGGCGTATCGACGCGCTTATCCAGCAGATCGACATATACCCGACGCTATGCGAACTGGCTGGGTTGACGGCCCCCGAGGCCGTTGACGGAATCAGCGCCGCCTCGCTCATCCGTGGCGAGACCGATCGTCATCGCGACACGGTGGGAGCGGTGTACAAAGACGTTCAACGAATGATCAGCGACGGGCGGTGGAAGCTGATTCGCTACACCCATTCCGCGAAGCGGGGAGTCGGCACCGATGTCGAGCAGTTGTTCGACACGCTGGCCGATCCGTGGGAAACATGCAATTTAGCCGGGCTTTCCGCTTACCGCGAGCTGAAGCAACAGTTGTCAGACCGCCTCGACGAATGGATGCGGCGTAACGATGATCCTTTGCTGGAAGGGCGCGTTTAAGCTTGATAGGCACATTTTGATCCGAAAAAGGAAAGGGGTTAGCAGTATGTTGGGAAAACGGAATAGGCTTGTTGCGCTCGTCGGGTTAGTTCTGGTTGTAATATTAAGTGGTTGCAGCAGCGGAGGCGGAGGTACGACCGGCTCTGGCGGCGCCAGCGGTGCGGATACGGGAAGCCAAGCTCAGAAGGAGGCAGCGAAACCTGCGGGGATTACCGAACCACTGACGCTACAGATGTTTCTGCAGGTGCCGATCGCCGACGATGACCTGAACAAGCTGATCGTCGATCCGCTTAAGAAGAAATTCCCACAGTTGACGCTTGAATTCGCCAGGAACGATGCAGCGACCGGCGGCAACTTGACGGAGCGGATAGGAGCGGGGTATGCGCCGGATTTGCTGTTGGCCGGCTTCTTCCAACTCGGAACGTACACCCAACTGGATGTGCCTTATGAGTTGGACGACCTGATTAAACAGTCCGCGCTCGATTTAAACAGCTTTAACCCGGTAGCGGTGAATGCCTTGCGCGGATACAGCGATAAAGGCAAACTGCTTGGGCTTCCGCTGTACATGAACGTTTCGGCGTTATTTTACAATAAGGATTTGTTCGATAAATTTGCCGTTGGGTACCCGAAAGACAATATGTCGTGGGATCAGATCGCTGAGCTGGCACGCAAAGTGTCACGGACGGACGCCGGAGTGAACTATTTCGGTTTGTACCCCGGGTCGGCCGGCGATATGGGCAGCGCCTTGACGATTCAGAACATCGATGTGGCCACCAACAAAGCTCAAGTGAATAACGACAAGCTTCGGGAAGTTTTCCAGATGATGAAAACGATTTATTCGATCCCCGACAACGATTTTGCCCAGATGACCAAGCTGAAGCCCGCCGACGCGTTCTTTAAGGATAAGGTGCTGGCGATGTATACGTTCTATATGAACGGAGTGCTGACGCAGTTCAAGACCGACTACAATACCGGTAAGCCGATGAATTGGGACATGGTAACGCAGCCGTATTTCAAGAGTCTCCCCGGAGTCGGAGCGAAGACGGATGCTCATCTATTGATTCTCGGCGCGCAAAGCAAGCATAAGCAGGAAGCTTTCTCCGTCATTCAGTATTTGGCGACATCGAAAGATGTACAGAACCTGATGTCCCAGGAAGGGAAGATTCCCGCGCTCAATTTGCCCGACGTCGCGCAAAATTATGGCAAAGTGGTACCGTTCTTGCAAGGGAAAAATGTTCAGGTGCTGTTTAAGACAAAGATGGCGCCGCTGCCCAAGTTCCATCCTCTCGAGGCGAGCGCGGTGAACAAGCCGGTGAACGACGCGCTGAACGACGTGGTGACCAAGGGAGTAGACATCAACACGGCTCTTGCTAAGGCGCAGGAGCAAGTACAGCAGAACATTAATGATCATATGGGGAAATAGAGAGAGAAGGAGTGCAGAGAATGAAGGGATGGGCTGTTGTATTTACGGATCGAATCAAAGTGGAAGTGTTGGAAGTTGAACTGCCCGAGCCGGGAGTGGACGATGTTGTCGTAGAGGTTGACTATTCCTGGATCAGCACGGGAACGGAATCGTCTTATCTGCGGGGTGAAAGGGTTGCCGGCGAAGAGGCTTACGCACCAGGCAAGCCGTGGCCGTTCCCGATCGTCGCCGGGTATCAGAAGACCGGGACGGTTGTCGCTGTCGGATCGCAAGTGAGCGGACTTGCGCCGGGGGACCGTGTCTTCGTCTCAATGAGCAAAGTGAAAGGGATGTTCAGCCCGATGGGCGGCCACGTAAACCCGGCGGTTACGCCTCAGAAGAACGTGATCAAGCTGCCTGCGGGCGAGCCCCCCGCTTCAGTTGCATACAGCGGATTGGTGCTGACGCAAGTCGGCGTCAACTGCGGGACGCGCCCGCCGCTCGCGGAAGGCGCAGCCGCTCTCGTCATCGGCGACGGTCTTGTTGGGCAGTGGACGGCGCAGACACTCGTGCACCGGCAAGCGCGAACGGCAGTGGCGGGGCGGCACAGCGACCGGTTGGACCGGCTCCCGCCGACGGTCGAGCGCCTCGCGCCGCCGACGAAGGCGAACCCCGCGGATCTGGTCGCCAAGGTGAAGGCGCTCTTCCCCGCCGGCCTGGATGCGATCGTCGATACGGTCGGCGACATGGGAGCTGTGCATAGCCTGTTGCCGCTCATAAAACGCAACGGCCATCTCGTATCCGCGGGGTTTCTCGGTGAGGCCGGACACATCGACATTCAGCAATTGCGCCGCCGCGAGACGACGTTGCACGCGCCATCGGGCTGGCATCCCGAGCGGATGGCGCTCACGCTGGGAGGAATACGCGACGGCTGGCTGCAGACGGAATCGCTGATCACACACCGGTTTCCCGTATCCAGGGCGAGTGAGGCGTGGGACATGATCATTCGTCGCAGCGAGCCGTTCCTTGGCGTTGTTCTGGATTGGAGAGGAAATGGGCAATGAACGACAATACTCAACAACGTAGAAGGCGAAGCATCACCCGTACAACCGCCATTCTGGCTATTGCCGCTCTGGTGCTGATTGCCGCCGCGACCGCCGTTCTTTACGCCAAAGGCTGTACATGGCACGGTTGTACGACAGCGGCACTGGGCGGCATGCCGCTTATCCAGGTGTTCGGGTATAATACTTCACAATCGAAAGGGCCGGCTCTGAACGATCCGGTGAATGTCAAGATGGTCAAAGAAGATCACGCACAAATTTACCGGTTTCCCGGCGGTACGTTGGCGAATTATTGGGATTGGCGCAAAGGGCGTTTGCTCACCGGCATCGACTTGCCGGACAACGTGGCGAAGATCCCCGCCAACACGAAGAATCTGCCTCCGGACACGCTGGAATCGCTGAAACAAATGACGGATTCGACCGGAACTGTCCCGCTATTTGTGCTTAATATCCTCACGTCCACGCTCGACGATCAACTGGAGATGCTGAAGACGGCGAGTTCACTCGGCTTGCCGGTGAAGTATATCGAGCTGGGGAACGAGATCTACTGGGGCAAGCATAGCGACATATATCCGACGGCGGCGGATTATGCGAAGACGGCGGCGGAATGGGCGCATGCGATCAAAGCCGCATTCCCGGAGGCGAAAATTGCTATCATCGGCGATTCGGAAGATCCTGATTTCAAGGCTGGAGAACGGGTGACGACCTGGAACGCCAAAATCCGGCCATACGTCGAGGGGAATAACGACATCGACGCCGTGACGATGCATCCGTACATTTTCAAAGCATCGTCTTATCCTGAAATTTCCGATTTGTCCAAAGAGAATATTCAGCGTACATTCGCCGCTTCTTTCCTCGCCCGGAATAACATTACGCACGCATTGGACCACACTATCCCCCCCGGCAAAGAAGTGTGGCTAACCGAATACAACATCATAGACGACGACCATGTCGTCAATTCCCGATGGATTCACGCCCTGTTCAGCGCAAGCATGACCTTAAGCTTCCTGGACGAGCCGCGCATCGCCATGTTATTGTTCCATTCGTTGACCGGAGCGTTTACGTTCGCGGTCTACCATCATCCCGCCTATGCGAATATTTTCAACAACCTGTATCATAAAAAAATGGTTCCCTACACGTTAACGGCGGCGGGAGTCGGTGTGACGCAGGTGTTCGGCGCAGCGGAAGGGATGAACGAGTACAAGAAAATCGAGTTTCCTGATGCTGTGCAAACTTCCGTGCAGATGCACGGGAAGACGTACACGTACCCGAATTTCGTCGGCTATACGTTCGGCAACGGATCGACGCGCAAATCGGTCATTCTCAATCTGTCCGATACACCGCTAAAGTTGGATTTAAGCGACGCTTCTTTAAGCTCGAATCGACGTTGGCGGCAATACACGGCG
>JAJFMO010000144.1 GCA_020697475.1 Paenibacillaceae bacterium
CTCCTGGGCTGTCAACAGCGCCACATTGCCGATCTCCTTCAAATACAGGCGAATGGGATCATCAATTCTTACATCTGCAGCAAGCGACGATAAGTGCAACTCATGAATATTTTGAAATTCGGCTTCTGCCGTACGCTTGTCTTCCATGTTCGCCGTCCTTTCCCTTACCATAATGCCAAAATCACGCTTGCTAAAAACCACTCTGCCAAAAAACACTTATTGACAATTCCACATCGATATGGTATCGTATTAATATCTATGAATTCAGTATTAACAATTTATGTTATATAGTATACCATTTTCATGGCATAATTTCAATGAAATCTGCCTTGCAGTTCTGCGCTTCAACTCCCGCCTGACGAAAACCCCCTCGCCATCCATTTGTGTCATGGAAATCCTTTCACTCGTCCAACTTTTTTCGCCCCCTAAATCCGTCATAAAGACCATGGTAATGCTCAACCTTCTCCTCGCCTTGCCTCCAGCACAGCAGCACTTCTTCCCCGGCGATCACCGCAGGAAAATCAATCAATCCCGATTCCAGATCCTTCAACTCAACGCCCATCAGATTAAAGCTCTCGAGCATCGTCCTAAGCTCCATCTGCATAAATTCCAGCTCGCACTCCATTGTAAAGAACGGATCCGGCTCGTCCGACCGTTGTCCTGATTGCCTTCCCGAACCCGACCCCGAACGCTTCGCTCGTTCTTTCATCTCCTGCAGTTCCATATAGGCCCCTTCGAATTGCCGACCTAACTCTTGCATTTTCTCCAGTTCCTTACGAACTTGCGGCAGTATGGCATTCGCCTCGTTCACCGTGAACATCTTTTTCGCCAAAAGGAACTCCTCCATCGATGGATTGATCGCGCTGCGTAAAATCCATTTCTCAAAATGTAGTTTCGCTATATAATATAATGAACGAATATAGCCGGAGGTACTCTATGAAATGGACTGCCCTATGGAAAGAACAGCATCCGACCGTACACCGTATTCTGGTCGCCAGAGCGCTGCGCAGCATCAGCCAAGGGATCGCCGTCGTCGACCTGACGCTGTACTTGAAAGATCTAAGTTGGACGGGGACGCAGATCGGAGCCGTATTGACGACCGCCGGCATTGTCGGGGCGCTGTTCATCTTGGCGGTTGGTATTGTCAGCGACCGAACGGGGCGCAAGATGTTCCTGTTCTATTATGAACTGTTAACGGCCATAGCCGCCTTGCTCGCCGTCATAACAACCAATTCTCTCATCTTGTCTCTCATTATTATTATCGCAGGTTTCGGTCGCGGGCAAAATGGTGCCGCCGGTCCATTCACGCCGGTAGAGCAAGCATGGCTTGCGGCCTACGTTCCCCAGACGAAGCGCGGCAGCGTGTTCAGCTTGAACAATGCCATTGGCTGCTTCGGCATGGCGATCGGTTCCGTTCTGGCCGGCGGCACTGTACTATGGAACCATGCGCTTCCCGGCGATTTGGCTTATCGCCCCTTGTTCGCCCTGATGTTCGTCATGTCGCTGTTCTGCGCTTGGGTCATCCTGTCCGCCCCGCCTGAACATAGTTCGGAAACCGTCATCGCCACCGAAACTCAGGCTATCCTCGGCCATTCAGCATCCTCCGCGAAGCTCGATCCAGTGAATCCCGATCCCACGAATATCGCAACCCCAACCGCCGAAGACCCATCCACTCCAAGCCGTTGGAAAACGCCTGTGGAAACCGATCCGAAGCTTCGCCGCCAGGAAAACTGGAACTTGTTCAAGCTGTCGATCGTCAACGGCCTGAGCGGTCTTGCACTCGGCTTGATCAGCCCGATGATGGCGTATTGGTTCGCCCTGAAGTTCGACGCCACGACCGCCGAGATCGGCTTCACGATCGCGCTGTCCGCCGTCTTCACCGGCTTCTCCTCGCTCGGCATCGGCTGGCTGTCCGACCGCGTCGGCATGGTTCGCTCCGTCGTCTGGCTGCGCATCTTCAGCACCGTGCTGATCGCCCTTCTGCCGATCGTCCCGTTCTATTGGCTCGCCTCGGCCATATACATTCTGCGTTCGGCCTTGAGCCGGGGAACGCAAGGCGCCCGCGCCGCACTCAGCACCAGCTTGACGCGCGACAGCCGCAGGGGCTTCTCCGCCAGCATCAACTCATTGTCCGTACGCGCCACCTCATCGGTCGGACCTACGATCTCCGGCTACCTGATGAGCTTAAATCAGCTCGCCTTGCCGTTTTATATCACCGCTGCCGTGCAGTTCGTGTCCGTGTGCATGTACCATCGCTTCTTCCGCTCGTTCGACTATGCAGACGGTCAACCGGCCGCCAAATCGAACGCCAAGCCTGCGTGATCGGCAAGTCCCGCGCATGGCTGTCCGCAGCCGAAGCCGCACTCGCATCAAGCGCTATATCGATTCATCAATTCCTTGCGCGACATAGCGATAATCTTAGGCTGCAACAGCTCCGGTTTGCTCTGCAGCCGTCCCTTGCCTTCCGGATGCACCGCATATAACAACAGCCGTAAATAAACATTTGCCGACACGGCAAACAATCCATGCGGCAAGCCGATCACCGTAAACCCAAGCCGCACCGCTCCTCGATGAATCATACTGATCCCGTACAAGCCTTTGACATCCCGGTATTTCGGATCGGCAAGCATCCGCCGTACCTTGGGCAACAAAAGCTCTACCCCACGGATCATCTTGATCGCCAGCTGCACCGGCGAGTGCGACTCGTCGGCGATGCTGAATAGCTGCTCGTTGTCGAAATGCAGCTCGGCAACTTGGTCGCCGCGCCGGATCGTCTCCCCGTCGGACAGCGTCAACACCTGGCTGCCCTGATATTTGCGCACGCGCAGCTTGAGCAACGGATTCTGTTCATCGACAGGCTCCACCTTGAGCATTCGCTCAAATCCGTGCTCCCATAGCATCCAGACGGACAGCAGCAGCTTCTTCGCCCGACCCATCGCCCGACCCGAACGATCGCCTGCCTCTTCGCTCTCGCCTTGAACGCGGAAATTCGGTTTGTCCGGCACCATCTCGTCCACCCTCACACAGCGAATGCCCTGCCGTCTCAGCTTCTCGATGAGCGGCGGAAGCGCCCGAAGCATGTACTCCGGCGCATCCGAATCGGCTCCGTACGTCTCCCCGCTGTCATGCAGCAGCACGATATCTCCGTCTCCGACTTTGCCCATCAGCCTGCTCTCGAGCTTGGTCTTGCCGATTTTGCTGCTCCAATCCCGAGGCATCCTTGACCAGAAAATAATTCGATAAAGCCGAAGTCGCCAAAGATCGAACAAGTTCAAAATCCCCCATGGCGGCCTGTAGAACGTCGGCCGCACTCCCGTGATCTGTTCGATCGCTTTCGCCGTTGCATCCACCTGGCCGTGGGCAACCATGCCCGGGGTCAACAGCCAATTGGATATGTGAAAATAATTGTGAATACCGATCTGATGGCCTTCACGATGGATGTCGGCCACAATGTCAGGATAACGCTCGACGTTCGATCCAAGCAGGAAGAAAGTCGCCTTCACCTGATTGCGCTTCAGAACCTCCAGCAGCAGCGGCGTATACGTCGGATGCGGTCCGTCATCGAACGTTAGCGCTACTTTCCCCGTGTCTTTCCCCCGTCGATGCACTCCGAACGAGAACATTCGGGTGGCAATCCAGGGCAATGCCGTATACCCAAGTATGACGATGATTGCAAATGCGATCCATTTACCCCCCATTCGCGCCCCCCTCGCGTCTTGCCGTCATGCGGCCTTATGTATATTGTCGGATGTACGCCCTTAAGCGTCCAGAGGAAGTTTTGCTTGTCTCTACCGTTCGCTTGAGCGCCTCTAGCGCTGCCGCCCGATATTTGCAACGGTTGGCGCGGTTCTTCATCTCTTGCAAAAGCTCCGGGTGATCGAGAAGCTCCGACATCCTCGAGAGCAAACTGCCGTCGTCCTCAGCCAATACCGCCACACCTTCGCGAAGCAAGTATTCGCAGTTATCCTGCTCCTGTCCGGGCAGCGGATGGAACAAAATCATCGGCAGCTCGGCAGCCATCGCCTCCGACGTCGTCAGCCCTCCCGGCTTCGTGACGATCAGGTCGGATATCGCCATCAATTCCCGCACATAATCGATATAGCCAAGCACATGAACGCGATGCCGGAAGCCGGCCGCCTCCGTCGTTAATTGCTTGCGCAGCTTCTCATTCTGGCCGCACACGATAATAAATTGCAAATCGTCGGGCAGCAGCTCGGAATTGAGCAGTGACGTCAGCGATTTGCCGATCATGCCGAAGCCGCCGCCCATGACCAGCACCGTGCGTGCGTCGCGGTCAAGCCCGTACTGCTTCATCAATCGGTCACGGTCGGGCTTGGAATTGTAACCCGGACGGATCGGAATGCCGGTCACGGCGATTTGCGATTCGCGGACGTGCTTGTTGAGCAGCGCCTCGCGAACATAATCCGAGCCCACGATATATTGTTCAGTATACGGATGAATCCAGTAGCTGTGATCCGTATGATCCGTAATGATCGTCACCGTCGGAACGTCGGTCAGGCCGTGCGATTTCAAGGCGGACATGGCCGCCGCGGCCGAAGGGAACGTGCTGACGACGACATCGGGCCCGGTCTGGTTCAATAGCTTCAGCAATCTGCTCAACACGAGCGAAGACGTTCTTTTTAACAAATAGCTTAAGGCGTTGTCCTTCCGGGTCTTGCGAAACAAATAGCCGTATATGGAGGGAAAGTGTTTGATGCACTGGATATAGCAGCGTTTGGCCACGACGTGAAGATGCGGATAGGACCACTCGGTGAAATCGATCACTTCCACGTGCAGATTCGGCCGAAATAAACGAGCCGCTTCAGACAAGGCGGACGCTGCTTGCCTGTGCCCTTCCCCCAAACTCCCGGTGAGCACCAGTATCCTGGGATGGTCGTTCATCCTGACCCTTCCTTCCATGCGAAAATAACAGCTTCGTCCTTCATTATAACCGTTAATAGCCCCGAACTTAAACCGACCCGCGCATGGTTCGGCAGCTAGTCTTAAGTCGTGTCTGGCGAACGAAATTTTGCCTGAAGAGGATGTGTATGATGGCAAACGCAATTATACCATTTTATAGGCTAAGTTGGATATTTCTGTCCGAAAGTGTCCGTCACCTAATACTATCATAATGGCGGAAAAATGAAATATACCCTTGAACTCCGCCGCAAGCGAAAAACGCCCCAAGTTCAATTGAACCTGCGGGGCGTTCATCATCGCTTCGTGTGCAGCTTGCTTATTGATTCAGCGCGGCGTTGATCTGCTGGTTGATCGCCTCTTCGGATTGCCGCAGCATCGTGTTGACATCCGTCCCGTCATGAATCATGGCGGCGAAGTCTTTGCCCAGTTGACCGTTGCCGCTGACTTTGGCGGACAGCTTCAAGTTCGGCTTCGGCGTCTCGGCAAATTTGTTATAGAAGAAAGCTTTGAAGTTTTTCGTCTTCAGCACTTTGTCGTCTTGGCCCAGAGTGTCGCGAATCGCCTGGTTGGCCAAGCTTGTGGGGCGCCCTACCTTGTTCGCTGCGAGTTGCACATCGTCCGTCAAAAACTCGGTGACAACCTGGAACGCTTGCTCGGCATGCTTATTGGCGTTGCTGACGAAGTAATAGATCGTGTTGGCCTGGAAGCCTACTTTCGGTTTGTCAGCAAACGTAGGAGCGGCGACCATATCCCAATCGAGCGTCGGATCCGCCACGAAACGGCCGTAACCGGACATCGGCGACATGACCATCGCGACATTTTTATCCTTATGAAATTGGGTCAATTCCTTATCCGCGGAGATCGTATCGTCAGGCTTGTTGCCGGTGATATCGTACACCGCCTTGTATGTCTGGAACAGCTTCTGGAAGCCCGGAACGTTCACAACCGCCTTGTTTGCAGTCGGGTCGATGAAGGGCAGGGAGAGCTGATTCTCGTTGATCATATTCGAGTAAAACAGCGACATTCCGCGATAGTTGATGCCACCGTCGGTGCGGGTCATCTGCTTGGCCAGCGCGATCGCCTGATCCCAGGTCATGCCGTCGGTCGGATATTTCACGCCGAACTTATCGAAGATCGCTTTATTGTAGAACAATGTGACTCCGTTCAAATATTTCGGCAGCCCGTACAGCTCGCCTTTGCCCGATTGGTCGCGCAGCGAGGAAATGGTGGTCGGCTCGATGCGGTTCAAGTCGTAGTTGTACTTTTTGATCAGAGGAGTCAGGTCGTATTGCAGCCCGTAAGGAATGAAATCGCTATTCATCCCGGAGAAGGAAGTGATCACGATATCGGGAGATGTGCCTGCGGCCACCATCTTTTCGATCGACTGATCCTTGCCCGGAAGCAAATAGTTCAATTTGTATTGAGGATATTTCTTCTTGATCGGAGCTTCCATCGTCTGCTTAAATTCATCGTCGGTGATCGAGGAGACTTTGGAATAAATCAGCAGCTCGGCTGCGGGTAATTTGGCTTCTCCGATGCCGGCAGACTTGGCGGTCTCCTTCGCGGGTGCGCTTGCCGGCGGGGTATTCGCAGAAGCATCCGGCTTATCCGTCTGAGTGCCGCACGCCGATATGGCGAATACGAGCATAATCGATGCAAGTCCAGTAAACAGTTTCGCGTTGATAAAGCGCTTTCCTTTCATGAATACTCCCCCTGGCGGTTTTTTTGTAAGCCGTTCTGCGATAGACGTTGAACACCCTTACAAGCGTAATTATTATATAGATAAGTCGAAGTGTAAATGGAGAAAAGAAATAATATATGGACAAAAAGTTACCGCCAAACAATTCTCCATGTTTCCGCTCAATCGTCTATTTTACTTACGTTTTCGGGAGTCTATAATGTCAGTCAAGGAGGTTTTTGACTATGGCCAACGACGAATATTCTTTATTAGTTTGTGGGGCGACGTTCGCTGGACTCGGCGCGGCTCAAGCTGCGCGGGAGGCGGGGCGCAGTGTATTGGTGATCGAGCGGACCGCATCCGCCGGCAAGGAATTCGTGAACGCGTTCAACCCCGGCCGACACTGGGCGAAGCCGCTCGAGCTGTCGCCGTTCGCGGAACGGTTCCGCGACGATTTGGTGCGGCGCAATGTGATGGAGCCGGGCGGGCCGGTTCACTTGCCGGCCATGCACCCGATCTTATGCCTGCTGATTAAGGAGTCGGGGCTCGACGTGCGGTTTCTGACAGAGGTGGTAGACGTGAAGGAGCGAGGCGGACGCTATTGCGTCCGGTTGATCAACGCCGGGGGCTTGCATGAGGTGATCACGGACGAGATCC
The DNA here is from genome assembly GCA_020697475.1 of Paenibacillaceae bacterium. GTDB lineage: Bacteria > Bacillota > Bacilli > Paenibacillales > NBRC-103111 > JAJFMO01. Next base: position 7,256 of record JAJFMO010000144.1, read on the forward strand.
TCGATACAAGCTCCGATCGCGCCACGACGCCGGGGAGCTTGCATGTGCCCGAGGGCAAGCGGCTGAATGCGTATTTGTATGGCGGCGCGGTTGATGCAGCGGGCGGTGCCGGCGGGGCGAGCGGCTTGGATGTCGCTTCGTTGGCGGCTCCCGAAGGCGGGGCGGTTGCGGTGGTCGGCGGGCGCTATCCGTCCGAAGTGATCCTCAAATTCGCCGTTGCGCCGACGGACGATTGGCCACAGGGTCGGCGGAAGCTGCATCTGTATTGGAAGGAACGGCCGGCCGCTTGGCAGGCTTGGACGATCGCTGCGATCGCCGACGAATTCGAATCGCTGGTAGCGCCGGGAGCAAGGCAAGTCGGTAAGCGTTGGAGCTGGCTGCCGTCGGAAGGTTTCGACCATCCGCTGGAAGCGATCGATCAAGGGGTTCGGTATGTGCGGTTAGAGCAACTGGAACAACGGGAGGGATCGCGCAATGCAGCCATGGCATAATCGAAGGGAATCGATGGATGGAGCCGGCGGGGCGGGAGCGACGGAATTAGCGGCAGCGGCGGAATCGTACGACATCGTTGTTGTCGGCCTCGGCACCGCCGGATCGATTGCCGCAATCGCCGCGGCCCGCCACGGTTTGCGGGTGCTGGGGATCGATCG
>JAJFMO010000605.1 GCA_020697475.1 Paenibacillaceae bacterium
CGCGAACGCTGCACAGAACCCCGGATACGCCTTGGCCGTTGCGCAAAGAAATTCCGACCGTTCTGCCGATCAAGCCGACCGCTTTCTGATGAATCGGCGACATTCCGGGTTGTCCGCCTCCGCCGGGAAACGGAAACTGCGGGAAGAAAGGGGGTTGCGAAAACATCTTTATATTTCATCCTTTCGCGTTATGGGTTAGTCACTCACGATCAGATTATGCGGTGCAGGGCGGGTATGGCATTAGCGGAGGAACAAATGGGCTGAAGTCATAATTTATGGAAGGAATGGGGAACATATAGGCAAGCATGACGGTACAAGTGCAACCTTTGGCCGGATCGGCTCGTCGATAATTAGAAGAAAAATAGAAAAAGAAATCAGATGCGCAATAAACGCAGATGAAGAGTGGGAGTGAACGGTACTATGAGAACGATTCGGTTACGATGGATGGCGGCGATTGCAGTAATCGTTTGCCTGTTGCTTGCGGTAGGATGCGGTAGCGCACCAGGTTCAGCTGGGTCGGCGGGTTCGGCTTCTGGCGAGCAGGGGCAACAAGATGCGAGTGGTACGCCGGCAAAACCTGCCGAGAGCGGAGGCGGCGAGGCGGCATCCGGGACAAGCTCTTTGACGAACGTGTCGCTGAGCAAGGTTTCGGCCGTGCGTCTGATCGACGCTCAGTCCGGCTGGACGGGCGGAGAGGGATGGATAGCGCGGACCGACGATAAAGGGAAAAGTTGGAAAGCGCAATATAAGGGAAGTGCGACCGTTGATCAAATTTTTGCCTTGAACGGCAAGCAGGCATGGGCTATTCTTGGACAGCAGCCGGATCAAACCAATGAACGGCAATTGCTGCAGACGACCGATGGAGGCAGCAAATGGACCATTGTCGGCAAAGTGCCGGACGGCGACTTTATTCATTTTAAGAGTGAGAAGGAAGCTTTTATCGGGAATCAGCACACGACGGACGGAGGGCGCACTTGGTCGGCGCTGACGATTCCGGACGGCACGATCGGCAATGCGTATTTTTACGATGATAAAATCGGTTGGGCGATGATGAAGGCGCAGGAGGGCACGTTCCAGGCGATGCGCACCACGGACGGCGGCATCTCTTGGCAGCTCTCGAATATGTGGTTGTCCAAAGCACCGCTGAACGGCGCTGTGATTCGTTCGGCGGGACCGGATGACGCTTGGGTACAGTGCATCGGCGATTCCGGCATGTCGCAAACGTCGTTCGCGTTGTACCACACCCAAGACGGCGGGAAGAAGTGGAGAACGGTGATCGCTAAGTCGACAGCCGGAGCGGGACCTGCGCCGGGTTGGGACGCGAACGTTCCACCGGAGTTGCCTCAAGGATGGTCGAAACCGGGGCCTCTATACGTAGTGGATTCGGCGACGGCGTTCATGGGCGGTTATTGCCCAGCTTGCGACAACGCCAATTCGATTGGCTGGACCAACGATGGCGGAGCGACGTGGAATGTGAGCAAAAGCAGTTACCCCGGCTCAAGCGGCGCTCTGTTGGCCATTGCCGATGCGAAGAACGGATGGTGGATTACGACTTCGGTGAGCGAACCGTCGGTGATGTACACGACGTCCGACGGCGGCGCAACATGGCAGAAGGCACATGAATTTGAGAAGCCGAAGCCGGCGCCGGGGACTTGATCGAGCACTGTGTTAAACGCTTACTTGGCATTGCGGCTCTGTGAAGGAAACGGGCACGTTGATATATAATCGGATACAGTGACTATCGGACCAAGGCGAGCCTGAGAGTGGGGAGCCAACAATAAAAGCATAGGAGAGGATTTTTCTTGTTTGGTCAACTTAGACAAGCTTTTTTTGGCAATGCCCGCAAAGATATTTTGTCGGGCATGACGGTGGCGTTCGCCTTAATTCCGGAAGCGATCGCATTTTCTTTATTGGCCGGGGTGAACCCGATTATCGGGTTGCTGTCTTCGGTAACGATCGCCATCAGTATTTCGATCTTTGGCGGCCGGCCGGGCATGATTTCGGCGGCGACCGGGGCGATGTCGTCACTGATGGGGCCGATCGTGGCCAAGTACGGAGTGGAATATTTGTTTGCTACCTCGATTTTAACCGGGGTGTTGCAGTGGGTATTCGGGATGTGCCGATTCGGCAAGCTCATTCAATTCGTCCCGCACTCGGTCGTGATCGGCTTTGTGAATGCGTTGGCGATCATTATTTTTATGGCGCAAATGCCGAATTTTCATGGGGAGTCTTGGCCGATGTATCTGATGGTGGCCGGAACGTTGGCGATTATTTATTTGTTTCCGCTGCTCACGAAGGCGGTGCCGTCGGCGTTGGTTGCGATCATCGTGATGACGATCGTCTCGGTGTTCACTCATGCGGGGGTGCGCACCGTCGGGGATATGGGCGATTTTGCCCAGGCGCTGCCGCACTTGCATATGCCGCAGATTGATTTTTCGCTGATGACGTTGTTGCACTTGCTCCCGTATGCGTTGGCGCTCTCTGTGGTCGGGATGACGGAAACGCTGCTGACGGCGACGATCGTCGACGAGATGACGGAGACAAAGAGCGACAAGAATAAGGAAATTCGCGGGCAAGGTATTGCAAACTTTATTACTGCGTGCTTCGGCGGAATGGCCGGGTGCGCGATGATCGGCCAGACGGTAATTAACGTGAAGTCCGGGGGACGGAAGCGGCTGTCGACATTCGTGGCTGGATTTTTTCTGCTTATTCTAATTTTGCTGCTCAAAGATGTCGTTCGGCAGGTGCCGATGGCGGCGCTCGTCGGGGTGATGTTCATGGTGTCGATCGGGACGTTCGATTGGAAATCGCTCAAGACGTTGCACAAGATCCCTGTCAGTGACTCGCTAGTGATGATTTTGACCGTTGTGATCGTGGTGTCCACTTCGAATTTGGCGATCGGCGTTGTGTCGGGCGTGGTGCTGAGCGCGTTGAACTTCATGTGGAAGCTGGCCAGGCTGCAGGTGAAAGTGTCGGATCAGGCGGATGGGGTGAAGGTTTACCGGATTACAGGCCCGATGTTTTTCGGCACGATGCTGCATTTCTCCGGGCAGTTTGATTACTATGGGGATCCGGAGCGGGTTATTGTCGATTTTACCGATTCGCATATTTGGGACCATTCGGCGGTAACGGCGATTGCGAAGGTGACGGGCAAGTATGAGTCGTTGGGCAAAAAGGTCAATCTGATCGGCTTGAACGAGGAAAGCAAGCTGCTGATCGATCGGACCGGGCTGGCGGTGCCTGGCGGCGGGGCTTGATGGGCGGTGTCTGATGGGCGTTGCCTGATGGACGCTGCCTGATGGGCGTTGGCGAATGGGCGTTGCCAAACTTAACCTATAATTTGCTTCACTCAGTCGGATATTATTACTCACAAGCTCGGTTGCGAGCGGTTCTTTGGAGGATTATACAATGATAAAATTGGCGGCGTTCGATGTGGACTGTACGCTTCGCGAACGTGATACGATGCCGGATTCGGTTCGGCCGGCGATTCGGCAGTTGCAGGAACAGGGTGTTGTGACGGTGCTGTGCACAGGGCGCAGCGAATATGAGATGGCGCCGCTTCGCGAGGAGCTTGGCATCGAGTGGGCGATTACGTGTAATGGGAGCCATGTCGGGCATCGCGGCAAGACGATATTCGGCAACGCGTTTCCGAAGGAGACGGTGCAGGATTGGCTGGCGCGCGCGGAGCGTGAGCGGCATGCGATGTTGTTGTACGGGTCGGAAGTGATGTATGGCAATGTGGGTGGGCACCCGTTTTTTCGTCAGGCGCAACGGGAGATCGGGTTTGTGGAGCCGGTGCTTCTGGGGAGCGGTGGTGCTGGCGAAGCGGGTATGGCCGTTGAGGCAGGCCGCGCGAGTCAGGGTGGTGAGTCTGATCGGGCCGGCGAATCGGATGCAACGTTGGCTTTTTCGAGCGTAGGCGATGTGAAGGTCCCCGATATTTTCCAATGCATCGTGTTTTGCGATGAACAGGCGGAAGCGGGATATGTTGGCGGTCCCGGGTCCGCGACGAGGGGCGATTACTATATCAACCGTTGGCGTCCGTGGGCGGTCGACTTCAATCCGCGGCAGATGAACAAGGCGATGGGGCTGCGCAAACTGCTCGATCATTTGGCGATCGCTCCGGAAGAGGCCGCGGCGTTCGGCGACGGCTTCAATGACTTGGAGATGATCGAGTCGGTCGGACTCGGCATCGCTATGGGCAACGCCATCGACGAGCTGAAGCAAAGGGCGAAGCACGTAACCCGGCGCTGGGACGAAGACGGCATCGCCTATGCTGTAGCGCAGTGGGTGTTGCCGGTCGCCGGCCGTTAAGTCACACGCCTCGCAAAGGAACTCGTCGAATAACGGCCGATATGCCGTAAAAAGGCATCCTCTGCGACCGATCGGGGCAGATAACGGCCGAAACGCCGTTAAGTACCGCCCCCTACTAATATCCCCCAATTAATCCCAACTGGAATCGGAATCGAACATTTTGTGCCAAACTTCGGGATTGATTCTGTATGAGCGTACCCTCTTAGCGTTCCCGTCTGTTACTATCCAACCAGCTTCGGCCAAGTTGCGAAGTAGATGACGCACCTGCTTCTCACCCATCCCAACCACTGCCATAACTTCCTGTAGTCCAAAAGCTCGCTCCCCGCACCTCAAAGCATATTGAAAAACCAAACGTTCGCGGGCGGTAAGATGATCCATCCAAGAGGACTCGTTTTCGAGTTTGCGCAACAATAACTTCAGAAATTTCACGCAATCCGCCGGTTTTTGGGTGAGTTGATCGTAGGTAAACCGGACAATGGAAAACCTGTGGTAAGTCATACTGTTTTGCCGATCATGCTCATCAGCCAGCTTTTCCCGGTCCATCTTCGTCACATGAGTATCAAACCC
>JAJFMO010000145.1 GCA_020697475.1 Paenibacillaceae bacterium
CTGAGAGCTCCGGCGATTGCCGCAAACGCCGCATCCTTTTGCGTGCTGTTCGAGGAAATCAGCATATAATCCGGCGTTGAAGAAGGACCGACGCCCGGCAAATCTTTGTATGTCGGCATTCTCACAAAATCGAAATTGAATCCGGCTTGCGCAATTGTCAAATAGGCGTTGTTCTGCACTTCGAACATGGCGATGTGCGGATTTTTCAGCAATGCCCCTAAGCCGGCCTTCGACAAGCTGGTTTGATCGGCCTGACTGTAGCCCGGCAATTGGAAGAAACGAGTGAACTGCTGGAAATACGACTTCCAGAAATCGTCTCCGTACGTTGTCTTGTGAGTTTGCTGATTTTCAAATTCATGGGCATAGGAATTGACTCTCGCGACAATCAGAAAGTTGAAGGCGAAACCATAATATTGCGTACCGCCGTCTGTGCGAGTCAGTTTTTTCGCGAGCTCATAAGTATCGTCCCAGGTCATCTTGTCTGTCGGATACGGTACGCCGAATTTATCGAAAATATCTTTATTGTACGTCAACATCGTTGTATGGACAGCGACAGGCAGTCCGACAAGCTTGCCGCCGGCGGATTTCTTCACAGCTTCCAGTGTGGAAGGCTCCAGGCGATCCAAGTCAAGGTTGTATTTTTTAACCAAAGCGGACAGATCCATCGTCAGCCCGACGTCGGCCGCCCTCGAAATAATCGGATTGGCGCACAAAATGATATCAATCGGTTTATTGGAGGCGATCAGATCCTCCGGTGTATGCCCCTCGCTATTGAGAATATATTCAAATTGGAGATTGGGATATTTGCGCTGCATCAGCCAACCTTCCTGAGCCAGAAAATCTTCCTCTCCCAAGTTGCCGGATAGACGGTAGACGGTCAATTTGGTCGGCGTCGGAGCCTGGGCATTGCCGCTTCCGGCCGCCTGCTTATCGCCGCTCCCGCCGTTCTCCTGGTCGGAGGCTTGTTGCTGACCCCCTCCCCAACATCCGGTAAAGAGCAGCATCGCCGACAACAAAACTGCAATCGCTTTAAACCTGAAGATCCCCTTTGCATTATCCATTGTTTTAAAACCTCCCTGGTTAGTTATGTCTCGAGATGAAACGAGAACGCCCATGCTCGCCATTCGACATTGTCGAAATTATTCAACTTCACCATGACAGTGTTCATGCCCTCTTGGAACGGCACGGAGTCCACGGTCGCTTCCAGAAAGCCCTGCTCGTGCCGGCCGCTGTACACGACACTCCCGTTGACCCAAAGCTTCAACCCATCGTCGAATCCGATACGAATCCGCTTCCGGGATGCTTCGGAGCAATGTATGCGGCTGATCGCGTAAGCGGAAACATTCAGTGGCTGGGTGCCAATATTCGTGCGGGCGGGAGTCCGTAGAAAGCGGGAGAAATCCACCCATCCATGCTCGCTTTCCGTCATCGCCGGGGTAAAGCTTCTCTTCACGCGCTGCCCCCTGTACTGCCCGAAATCGGCATCAACGCGCGCCTGCCATTCCTCCTCCGGCAATTCGGGGAACTCCGCCCTATCAAAGTCCTCGTCGTTGTTGCACTCGAACGGCCCTACGATCTGCCACTGTCTTTCCGATTCGGTACGATGCTTGTCCGCCGACGTCTTATCCACGTAGTAATACACCACGCTTTCAACATCGTTAGCCCTGCTGCCGAAGCGAAAAACGAGCGAGTCATTGAATACGACAGGATCGGGACCGAAGAAACGGTACGCCGCCGTTTCGCTGACTCCGGTGGGATCCGGGCCTGGTGGATCTTTCTGCACCAGCGGCGTTCCCGTCCACTCATGGCATGATGAATGCAGCCCGAACGAATATCCGAATATGTCCTCGCTGCCGATTCCGCGAATGACGTGCGGATCTGTCTCGCCATCAATCAACCACAGGTCTCCCCCGGTGTGATACCAGCAATCCGACGGATCTTTAGGCCGCACGCCTTTGGCAAATCCGCCGACCCATCCTTTTCCCGTAATATCCGCCATCAAGTACGATCCGTACCCTTCCGCCGGCTTGGCCTCATTGAAAACGGCATGGAACCGGTAAGGAGGCAAGCTTGTATCCGGTTTGTATTGCTGCCAGTTGGCCATAAACCAAACCAGACTTGTCGCCGTTCCGTAATTGATTACGTCTACGGTACAACGGGACTGAAACCAGATCGGAAAATAGCAGTTCATCCCGTTGACAGGCAGCACCTTAATAAAATGGCTGTCGATCGGGTAAGGATCTTGTTCCAGCAAAATGGCAAAAAACACGTCGACCGGCATTTCGACATTCGGCACATCGGCATCGTCCAAAGTCATTCGTATCCACAAATGTCTGCCGTGAAATTTTTTATTCTGCTCCTTTAATTCAGGTGTACTGAAGGTCATCCACCAATGCCGGATGCACCCGGCGGTTTGCTGATCGAACAGACGGCAAGTTTCTTGCGGAGCCAGATCAATTCTGCGGGTCTCGCGTCTGCTCCTGAATTGCTCCGGTAACGGCAGCCGCGAATCGAAATAGGAATACAACGTTGTTGTCCTCGCCTTCTATGTTGTTTTTAACAAAATCATAGGTTACGAAGCATCCTTCATCAATGGAAAATATGAACGGCACTTTGTATAATATGAATATCCAATCGGAGGAGGGAAGCGCATGACCGCCCCCCAAACATCGTTTATCCACCTGAACAACAAGCAGGACACTATGAACGCAGAGCGCTTTCGAATCACGGTCGTCGGCTTTCGGAAAAAACAGCAAAATCTGATTGAGGTTGCAAATGGTCATGAACACTATTTAATTGTATTATTTTATGATCCGGTTCGGTTGTCCGCACTTCGTGAAGCCGAGCTCTGCGCTCCAAACTCGCTTGTGATTTACGAACCGCACGGCTATCGTTATTATGGCAACACAGAGCACCCGTGGAGCCATTCCTGGTTCCGCTGCAGCGGCACAGAGCTCGACGACTTCGTCCGTGAGATGCAATTGCCGCTTCACACCGCGCTGACATTGCCTAACCCGCTGATCTTCGAGAAATATTTGCTCGATATCGATCAGGAAATCATCCGGCAAACGAAGCCCAGCACCTTACTGCTGCGCAACTTCCTGTTCAACTGCCTCTTCGAGCTGAAGCGGAGCATAGAAGCCGAACAGACGCCGGAAGCGGTACCTCAGCCTTTCCTCGAATTGAAATCATATATCGAATTGAACTACTGCCAAAAAATCACACTGGAGGAACTGGTCTCCCACATTCACATGTCCGCTCAATACGTCTGCAGAAAGTTCAAGTTCCATTTCGGCGTCACACCCATTGATTACGCCATCCGACTCAAGATGCAGTTGGCGGCGGCTTTACTGCGGGATCATCACATGCCGATCAAATCGATTGCCAGTGAAGTCGGCGTGCCTGACGTGTACTATTTTTCCAAGTTATTCAAAATGCATTTCGGTACAGCCCCTGGACAATACCGCGCTTCGATTCCACACGGTCGGACAAAGATGGAGTAACGGAGGCCAAGCAAGAAAAAAGGGGAGTCAATCCTATGTGGTGGTTGAGGTGCTCAAGCTGGGAAGGGGTCAAAGTGGGTTCAGCAGGGAAATTCATGCAAAAGCGCAGGAATTTATCGCTGCTTTTGGACAAATTGGGGAAATGCCTGCAAATCTGCAGTTTTTCCGAGCACTTAGCGCGCAATTGGCAGCAATTCGGCAAAAAAACTGTAGAAATGCAGGCATTTGACTCCAGACACAAACAATTGAAGCAAAAAACTGCAAAAACGCAGGTATTTCTATCTGGTGTCGGCGAGAAAGGTGGCGCACATAATTTCACTCACCTGAAGGTACTTGCAATTTATCCGTCGTGGATGCAGGCACCCCGAAATCGGGTGACCCATCGGCATGCCAACCGAACTTCTGAGCGCGGGTGCTGCGGCGGCTCGACCCGCCCCCCGACACATCGATCGCGTGATACACGATCCATTCCTCCGTACCGTCCGGCGACTTCGTGAAGCTGTTGTGGCCGGGGCCGAATACTTGATTCACTTCACTTTTGGCAAAAATAGGGCCCGCCGACTTGCGCCAGCTCTCGGGACGCAGCAGATCGGCGCCCTCGGAAGCGGACAGCATGCCGAGCGAGTAATCGTCCGACCAGGTGGCGCTCGCGGAGAAAATCAGGAACAGCCTGCCGTTGTTCCGTAAGAATACCGGCCCCTCGTTGACCGCCAAGCCACCCTGCTTCTCCCAGGCTTCCGTAGGGGCGGAGATCAGCACATCCTCCCCTTCTTCCAGCGTCCACGGATCGGTCATCCGGCGGATGTAGAGGGCGGAGCCATATTCGGGAAAATATCCATAGCCCGAATAGATGAAGTACAGCTCGTCTCGCAACTGCAGCACGGTTCCGTCCAAGCCGGCGTACGTCGTGCGAAGATGGCCCCGATCGATCCAGGCGCCCGCGGTCGGGTCGGTCGAATCGTTCTCCAGCACGAACACCCGACGCGTCTCCCCGCCTTCTTTCCCCGTCTTGCCGTCGTTCGCGGTGTAGTAAATATACCATTTGCCGCGAATGTGGTGGATTTCCGGCGCCCAGATATGCTTGCAGTTAGGCCCTTGTGCCGGCGGCGTCCATATCGTCTGCGGCGTGGCTGCCGCGATTCCCGTGATCTTAGGCGACGTCCACAGATCCAATCGATTCCCGCGCGTCACCATGAAGTAGTACATGCCGTTCGTATGCTTATAAATCCAAGGATCGGCTCCATTTTGCAGTAACGGATTTTGAAACATTTTCACCAACTCCTGCTCAGTCTCCATCCCACGATCTCTCATTTCCTATGTACTCATTGACAGGGCGATAGCCTTCTTCCCGATAATCCCCGCCGAAGTGGCTGCGCTTGTAATCCTCCAATTGCTTGTGCAAATAGTCCCTCATCCGCCGGGCAAACTCGGTCTGCTCTTGAACCATATTAAGGCTCTCGTAAGGATCGTCTGCCAGATTAAAGACCATATCGTCCTTGATCTGCTCAGTATGATTGGTTAGCAGCTTATAATCGTTGTCGATTACGGCAAAAGTCGGCGAGCCAAACATCTGGTCCCGCTTGCTGACGAAACGGAAAACGATCGGCTTCGTTCTTTCCCTCGTCTCTCCTCTCAGAAGCGGCAGCAGACTGATCCCGTCGATCGGGCGATCATCGGGCATACCGATGCCGAGTTCATCGATCATAGTCGGCAGAAAATCCAACGTGCTTCCAGGGGTATCGTAGACAGTTCCCGGTGCTACGTACTTCGGCCACTTCATCACCGTCGGCACCGTCGTTCCTCCATTGAACAAGCTTCTTTTCCTGCCCCGCAGCCCTCCGGTGCTGCCGAAATTGCGCCCCTCCTGGGTTCGGCCTTCCGGACCGTTGTCGCTGCAAAACCAGACTAGCGTGTTCTCCTCCAGACCCAACTCCTTTAACGACCGGTTCAATCTCCCAACCTGTTCGTCCATCGCCGTCACGCAGCCGTAATAGTGCTGTTCTCCTTCGGAATACTCGGAATACATCGCGCAGTACTCGGGGCCGGCGACGACCGGGGAATGCGGAGCATGGAACCAGATTACCGCCAGGAACGGATCGTCATTGCGGACGCACTGCTCGATAAACGGGATTGCCCGGTCCATGATCACCCGCGAATCGTCACCCTCCAGGTTGTCGGTGGCAAAACGGCCCTCACCGGTCCAATACTTCGAGGCGAACGGCTGATTCTCCATCGGATTCCACAGAGGGATTCCGACTTCCGTCGAAAAACACGCCTCAAACCCGTGTTCCCACGGAGGCGAGTACAATTCCGGGTTTTTGGCGCCGCCGCGCCGTCCATCTTTGACCTCGCGAGTCAACGTCCCGAGATGCCATTTGCCGAAATGTCCTGTGCGATAACCCGCCGCCTTCAATAGAGAAGCCAAAGTGATTTCCTGCCTCGGCAAGCTGCCTTTGTTCGCGTTGGTGATGCCGTACCGATAATGGTGCCTGCCGGTCAAGCACGTTCCGCGCGTCGGCGAACATACGGGAGCTCCCGCGTGAAAACGGGTAAAGACGCCGCCTTCGTGGGCCAATTGGTCGAGATGCGGGGTTCGAATGATCGTATTTCCGTTAAACCCGGTATCCCCGTATCCGAGATCGTCGCACATGACGAGAATGACATTCGTTTTTTCCATAGGGCAACCCACTCTCCTTTATACAGAGATAATAACATGTTTGGGCAAAAAGTGGGGGCAATCATATACTACATCATCAGCTTTGCCAGGAAATTGAAGGGAGCGAAAATAAATTGCTGACAAGGACCCCTCGCGGATTCAAGGTCACGACCGACGAGCCGATCCATTACCGAAACAAAGCGATTGTTCTCATGTACCACGATTTCGATAATAAGGAAGCGGATATCACCATTTCGCCGCAAAAATTTTGCAGTCACCTGGAGATGTTGCGGGATCACCATTACCATGTGGTTTCGATGCCTGATTTTATCCGCTTCCTGGCGGGTGAGGGCAAGCTTCCTCCCAATGCTGTGGTGATTACGTCCGACGACGGGTACGAGTCCTTTTACCAATATGCCTATCCGATTTTGAAAAAGTTGGGGTACACCGCCACCGTCTTTCCGATTGTCAGTCGGATCGGCACTTCGGTTAACGGGACCGCCTACTTAACGTGGGAGCAGATGAAGGAGATGAAGCGAAACGGCTTCAGCTTCAGCTCGCATAGCTACAATCTGCATGCCCTTGCGCCGGATGCGGAAGGAGTGCTGGTCAGCCCGTTGGCGCACCCCGTGTGGCTGAAGGCGGAGAACCGGATGGAAACGGAGCAGGAATACGAAAACAAAGTCACGGCGGATCTGACGAAGGCGATGCAGCTGTTGAAAGACCGCCTCGGGGAGACGTTCCCGGCGCTATGCCTGCCCCATGGCGAGTCCAGTCCGAGCCTGCTCCAACTGGCGGCTCGACTTGGTATCCGCTACATCTTTACAACCGAACCGGGCATCAATCACCCCGGCGATACGCAGATCAAACGGATCAACGCGGGGATGCCGTACGTGACGGCAGATGTGCTGCTAAACATGCTGAAGGCGTATGATGTGAAGCCCATTACTGATTAATTACCACAAACTGCGTTTCCGCCTCCCACTGGACGTTCGCATTCAGCGCTTCGCTCACGAACCGCACCGGCACTATCATGCTGCCGTTCTCGATCGAAGCCGGCACCTCCAGCGTCACTTCCTTGCCGTTCACATAGGCGGTGACGCTGTCGATATACAGCTTCACTGTGCTGTCGCCACGTGTCACGGTAACTGAGCGTTCATCGGGATTCCAGTTCACCGTCGCCTTCAGCGCTTCGGCAATCGCCCGGAACGGCACCAACGTACTGCCGCCGCGAATGAACGGGGCCACTTCGAAGGTCGGTTCTTCGCCGTTCACATACAACTTCACCCCGGTCTTGCCCGCCAGTTCGTACAGCTTGCCTAATTTCTTGTATAGGCCGAGGTTTTTCGCATCCAGCTTGACCGCTTCCTTCATCGCCGCCACCGCGTCGTCCACTTTCCCGCTGGCAACCAACCCGTCGGCGGAGGCGGAGAGGTCAGCCGCCTTCTCTTTCCCTGTCGACTTCGGCACAGCCGTCTCCTTGACGACCCTGATATCCGGTACCTCCTGCGCCTCCCGGTCACCGATCGAAGTAGAAAGCTCCACCCGATCGATTGCAGTGGATGAATCCAACCTCAATTCTATTGTTTTCATTTCCTGTGAGGATACTGGATAACTTGAACGTTGGGAAGCAACCTCTTTGCCTTGCCAGTCGTACCCGGTAGCCAGAACA
>JAJFMO010000146.1 GCA_020697475.1 Paenibacillaceae bacterium
CAAACTTTTGTTCTCGACCATTCTATTGACGTTGATGTTCGTGCCTGAAGCCGTGCAGATTCCGAGATATTTGGTTGCCGTGAATATAGGAATCATCAACAATTACTGGGGTCACGTGCTTCCGCTCCTGGCGCCGCCGGTCGGCGTATACTTAATGAAACAATATATCGATGGAGTGCCGAACGAGTTGCTGGAAGCGGCCAAAAATGACGGCGCCAAAGAGTTTTACAATTACCTGCGGATCGTGATACCTATCGTGATGCCCGCCGTGGCGACGATCGCCATCCTGCAATTCCAGGAAGTTTGGCGAAATACGGAAACATCGACCCTGTACATGCAGGACGAAGCCATGAAGACATTCCCGTTCTTTATGTCCACATTACTGAGCGGGATGGCGAACAGCGTTGCACGACAAGGTGCGGCAGCTGCTTCGGCAATGATCATGTTCTTGCCGAACTTCATTATCTTCATGTTCTTTCAGAAGAAAGTCATAGCCACGATGGCGCATTCCGGGATCAAATAATGTAAAGCTACGATGTAACGCTCTTCTTTGCCGGAAGAGCTTCATAGGAGGTCTGACCATGATAATCAAGAAAAGCAGGTACCTTCTGCTTTTTCTCTCGATGCTGCTCGCCGTGGGAATGGTAATGCCTCTGGCCGCGTCGGCCGAGGTCGTATACTGGACGAACACGAAGGACAGCGACGGCTATTTGATCTGGACCCAACCGGCGTATTACCCGATCAACATTATCGGGGAAGACCTGGTGGCTCCCGATGCCAAAGATCCGAAAATAACGAAAGCATCGCCGATGCAGAATCCGAAAGATATTTTCATCGACAGCAAAGATTATATCTATGTTGCCGATACGGGGAACAGTCGGATTGTCGAATTCGACAACAACGGTAACTGGGTACGGTATATTACGGTGCCGGAGAGTCCGCTGAACAAGCCGGAAGGTATATTTGTCACGAAGGAATTCGATATTTATGTGGCGGATACCGGGAACAAGCGGGTCGTTCACTTAGACAGGAACGGGAAATTAATTAAGGAATTCAAGAAACCCGAATCGAGATTTATTCCTGAGGGTTTCAAGTACGATCCGATCAAACTGGTTGTCGACAAACGCGGATTTTTGTATATCGCGACATTGGGCGGATACCAAGGATTGCTCGAGCTCGATCCGGACGGCAACTTCCAAGGGTTCTACGGTGCGAACAAGACGGTGTTCTCCGCCTTGGACGCGATAAAGCGTATGTTGTACACCAAAGAAATGTACGCGAACGAAATCTGCAAGCTGCCCGGTTCGATCAGCAGCGTAGCGGTGGATAAGGACGGATTTATCTATACGACGACCGCTGGGCAGGATATCAAGAAGAATCAGATCAAGAAGCTCGATATCAAAGGTCTCGATATGTTCGCGACCAAGGACGAGTACACTTCCGGGGCGCGAGCCGGGATCTTCGGCGAAACGCGGACGGGCGACCAAAAATACGTTGCCGGTTCAGGCGTAACGACCCCGCAATTGATCGATTTGTGCGTCGATTCCAACGGCAACATAACGGCCATCGATTCCTCGTTCAAATACATCAGCCAATACGATAACAACGGAAACTTGTTGTTCTTCTGGGCGGGTCCTTCGTCGGCGAATACGACGCAGCTCGGGTTGATGAAAAACCCGATCGCGATCGATGCCAATTCGCTGAATGACTTGTATGTGTTGGACGGCCAAGAAAATGTCATTCAAATTTTCCGTTTATCGGAATTTGGTCAAATGGTCAATAAAGCGAACCAACTGACCCTGCAAGGACGTTATGAGGAGAGTGAACAGCCTTGGCTGGACGTACTTCGTCTCAATTCCAACTTCACCCCGGCAATGCTAGGTTTGGGCAAAGCCGCGTATAAGAAGAACGAATTCGAGAAAGCCGAATACTACTTTGAGAAAGGCGGCAATCACAACGGGTATTCCGATGCCTTCTGGCAAATCCGCCTGAAATGGTTCCAGTTGAACTTCTCATGGCTGGCTTCCGGAGTAATTATTCTCGGATTACTGTTTTATCTCGGCAATCGGATTTCACGCAATATGCGTTGGCGTGTGCGTATCCGTAACCGCAGGCGGTCGACCAAGCCGCTGATCGTGCAGCTCAGGCATATGTTCTATATCCTGAAGCATCCGATCGACGGATTCAGCGCCATTCGCTATGAGGATAAAGGCAGCTACTGGAGCGCGTTCATTATTCTTGCCGGCGCCTTCATCTCGATCTGTATTACGCAATTGTTTACCAGCTTCACGTTCAATAGTATCGTCCTGCACCGCTTGAATCTTCTGATCACGTTCGGGCAGTTCGTTCTGGTTTGGATCGGCTGGGTTGTATCGAATTATCTCGTCAGCTCGATTTATCGCGGCGAGGGCCGGTTCCGCGACGTGTTTATCGGCAGCTCGTACGCACTTGCGCCGATTATTCTGGTCGGGGTGCCGCTGGCGATCATCTCTAACGTAATGACCAACTCCGAATTAGCAATTTACAACTTGCTGAGCCAAGGGTTGGCGGTGTGGACCGGCTTGCTGTTCTTCTGGAAAATCCAGTCGATGCAGAATTATTCAGTCGGTGAGACGGTTATCAATATTCTGTTAAGCTTGTTCGCCTTCCTCGTCCTGCTTATTTTGGCGATGATCACAATCGGATTAAGCAACGATTTGTTGGACTTCATTATTGAAATTTATCAGGAGGTGAGGTTGCGATGACATGGTTGACTACATGGCTAAAGGCGCATAAGACACGCACGGTTATCATCGTCTTGCTCATTGCCCTCATTGCACTGATCGCCGCGAATTTGCAAATTGATAAGCTGGAAACAGGCGGGACTCCGGTTGCCGAAGCCAAGGGCGCTGCGGCTCCGAAAGTAGCCAAAGGGTTGGATGAGTTGCCGAAGGACGCCGACTTCAAAGTCGTGGCCCAATCGGACACTCTCATTCTCAAGCTTGATGCCAAGACGGGTCACTTCATCGCGGAAGACAAGCGCAACGGCAACGTATGGCGGTCATATCCGGACCCGAATCAATGGCTTACCGAGACGCAGGACGGAGTATGGAGAAATCACCTTCGCGCTCCGGTGATGTTGCAATATATCGATTTGTCAGGCAACAAGTCCCAACCAAAGGAAACCGATCTGATTCAAGAGAACGGTGCGGTCAAGGATGTCGAGATGATTCCGAACGGATTCAAAGTCACGTTCGACATGCCGTCCAAAGAATTTACGATTCCGGTGGAAGTGACCATCGACCACGATTCCGTCGTGACGAAGATCATTGACTCCGGGGTGAAAGAAGGCAAACTGAGCCTGGTCTGGATGAGGGTGTATCCTTTCTTCGCTGCAGAGCATTCGGAAGGCCAAGACGGTTACATGGTTATCCCGGACGGTTCGGGAGCGTTGATCAATTTTAAGAACAACAAGATGAACGTAAACCGGATTTATCGCGAACCGATTTACGGAGAAGACTTCTCGTTCAAGATCAACGTATTTGATCCTTCGCGCCATCAGATCATCATGCCGATCTTCGGAGAAAAGTCCGATGACAAAGGATTCATCGCCGTGGCGGAAACTGGGGCAGAATTTGCGGAAATCATCGCGTCTCCTTCCGGAGTATACAGCGATTATAACTGGATCACCGCCCAGCAGGATTATCGCTCGTCGTTCAAGCAAATTACGAATGAGCACAAAGGGACATTCTTTATCACTTATAACAAGGATGAACGCTTCGGCAGCGACCGCGTCGTTCGGTACATCTTGCTCGACAAGAGCAAGGCGAGTTATGTCGGCATGGCTGAACGGTACCGCCAGTATTTGATGGAGAACGACGGATTGAAGAAGATCGTGCCGAAGGAAGATAAAGTGCCGATGACGATTTCATTGATCGGGGCGGATTCGGAAGACGGACTGATTTCCGACAGATATTTGAAGACTACAACGACGTCCGACGCGATGCAGATCGTTCAGCGACTTTACGGTCTCGGTGTCGATAATATGGTTGTGAAGGTTCCGGTTTATCTGGAAACAAACTATGCGCTGAACAATACGAATAACGACGGCTTCAGCCCGCGCCATACGGGAATGCGCGACATGGCCGGAACGGTCATTGATGATGTCGTTAGTTTGAAGTGGGTTGAACACATTATCGACCGGGACTTGAAGAATTTCAAGGAACTTGGAGTTGACGGGGTGACGTTGACGGATCTCGGCGAATGGCTGGACAGTGACTTCAATACGAAGTATGGTTCGGCGAGAGACGAAAGCCGCCAGCTGCAACAGGACATTTTCAAGAAGTTCAAAGACACGCTTGGCAACGTTCGGGGCTTCCAATCGAACTTCTATACTTTGCCTTACGTGAATACGATTGACCATTTGACCGGCGATTATTCTTACGACCTGTTCTCAGATATGGCGATTCCGTTCGCACAGATGGCTTTGCACGGATTGGTCGCTTACAATGAAGAATATACGAACGATCGCCAGCAATATCGCAACGATTTCCTTCATGCGATCGAATATGGAGCGAATCCTGGATTCATCTTGACGGCGCAAAATTCCGACGACTACAAGTACGCGCACGGGTTGCATATTTACAGCTCGAACGCGGCGGATTGGGAATCGGATATCGTACAGGAATATCAGAAATTTAACGAAGCGCTTGGCGATGTTCAGGATCAATTCATTGTCAATCACCAGACTTTGGCGGAGAAAGTGAAAGAAACAACGTATGAGAACGGCAAGCGGATTATCGTCAACTACGGCTTGACACCGTTCCGCCAAGGCAACATTACAGTGGGCGCACAGGATTACGTCGTCATTAAGGGAGGGAAGTAACCTATGAGCACCGCCACTCGTAAAATCAAGGCGTCAACGATTCGGAAGCTGGAAGGTTCGGTTTTTATCGCTCCCTGGGCGCTCGGATTCCTGATCTTCATGGTGTTTCCCATCGGCTATTCTTTCTATATGAGTTTTCACCAGGTGAAGATTCTGGCAACCGGGATCGACATCAAGTATATGGGTCTCAAATATTACAAGTATATTTTATTTGAGAACGGGAACTTGCTGTACAATCAATTGTTCCCGTTCCTCAGGCAGTCTTTGCTCATGTTGCCGGTTATCGTCGTCTTCTCACTTCTGGTCGCGATTATGCTGAACCAGAAGTTCTGGGGACGCAGCTTGTTCCGCTCAATCTTCTTCCTTCCGGTTATTTTCTCGACTGGTGAAGTCGTAAAGGAATTCATCACCCAGGGCGAAGGCGACGTAGACTTTCTGGCGAAGTATAACGTTAGCAGCATCATCTCATCGTACTTGTCTCCCACGTGGGCCAAACCGGTGAATGCAATTCTTGGTTCGTTCGTCTTGATTCTCTGGTATTACGGGGTTCAGATTCTCATATTCCTCGCCGGCCGGCAGACGATTTCCGTCTCCGTATACGAGGCGGCGAGGATCGACGGCGCAAGCCCCTGGGACGTTTTCTGGAAAATCACCTTGCCTGGTATGATGCCTTTCATTCTGTTGAACTTGATCTATACGACGGTTGACCTGTTCACGTTCCCGACCAACCCGATTTTGAGTCAGGTGAACAGCTCCAACTATGGACAATCCAGCGCCCTAGCTTGGCTGTACTTCGCAATCATCTTCATTTTCCTGGGCATTATTTTCTGGATTTTCAACAAAGTGCAGAAAGCATCCAATACGGGCGCCAGATAAGGGGGGAAAAACATGTCAAAAGTATTTACCCAGATGAAACGGACGAACTTGGATCGCATAGACTGGAGATTATTGTTGACCAGAACCCGCTATTTCGTCTTCGGCAAAGAAGCGGATAAAGGGTTGATCTTCCGGGTATTCATTTACTTGATCTTGATCGACACGGCATATATTTATTTGAATCCGATCATGTATATGATTGCGACGATGATCAAGAACGCCCAAGATTTGCTTGACCCGTCAGTCGTATGGGTGCCCCGTTCGATCTATACCGGGGTGCTGACGGACGCTTGGACGAAGCTGAAATATCCGAACGCGTTCACGATTAGCATGATCATTTCGACCTCGGTTGCGGTACTGCAGACGGTCTTTTGTGCGGTCGCCGGCTACGCCTTCGCGCGGTTGGAGTTCCCGTTCAAGAAGTTCTGGATGTTCTGCTTGTTGCTCACATTCGTAATACCGCTGCAAGTTATCATCCTGCCGAACCTGATCGCTGCCAGCACCTTGGGCATTATGAAGACGTACTATCCGATCATTATCCCGGCCCTCTTCGGCCACGGGTTGAAAGGTGCGCTGTTCGTCATCATTTACCGCCAGTTCTTCTCGACCCAGCCGAAAGAACTGGAAGAAGCGGCGAAGATCGACGGAGCCAACGTATTCAAAATTTTCTATAAAGTGATGATGCCGCTGGCGCGGCCGGCCATTCTCGTCGTCTTCCTGTTCTCCTTCGTGTGGACGTGGAACGACTACTATTTGCCGAGCATGTACCTGAACGGTTCTAAGGAAGTTCCGTTGTCGATGGGCATCTCGCAAATCTCCGCAGAATTGGCGCAACAAGCCAAAGACTTCGGACCATCGATTTTCGACGAGCCGTTGAAGATGGCGACTTCGTTCCTGATTATTCTTCCGCCGCTGCTCCTGTACGCCTTCACGCAACGCTGGTTCGTTGAAGGGGTTGAAAGAACGGGCTTGGTTGAATAATTTGCAATTCGTGTGATATAGTGAAAGCACCTCGGTCCTTACGGGCCGGGGGGCTTTTTGTTTCTATGGAACAGTTTTTTCTTACAGAAAAGGGTGGGCTTCATGCATATTCTTGTCGTAGAGGACGAACCGAAAATTCGCGACGTGCTGATCGCCTATTTCCAGAAAGAAGGCTGGGAAGTCGATTACACTTCGGACGGCCATGAGGCGATCCGTAAATTCGATTATCACCAGCACGACATCATTATTCTCGATCTGATGATCGAGGGGATGTCCGGCGAAGACGTATGCCGTCTTATACGCGAGAAGTCGAACGTCCCGATTATTATGCTGACATCCAAGTCGCGCGAGATCGATACGATCAACGGGCTCAACCTTGGAGCGGACGACTACATCGTCAAGCCTTTCCGAGCCAAGGAAGTGATTGCCCGGATCCAAGCGGTATATCGCCGTGCGGGCACGGCTAAGCCGGGTGTGGAAGAAGAACATGTTATTTCTTTTAACAAAGGGCATTTTATCGTCGACATGGAGGCGCGGGAAGTATTGGTCGACGGACACTATGTCAGCCTGACGGCAACTGAATTCAAGCTGCTGTCGGTGTTAATAAGCAGGCCTGGGAAGGTTTTCACGCGAAACGATTTATCCTATAAGGTGCAAGGTTACCGCTTCCAAGGAGACGGGCGGACGATCGATACGCATATTAAAAATTTGCGCAAGAAGATCGAACCGGATCACAGCAGTCCAACCTATGTGTTGACAGCCGTCGGTACTGGGTACAAGTTTTCATTCCTTCCGGATGAGGCGAAAGAATGAGAACGGTGCTGCGGTTTCTGCGTAAGATGAACGTCATCCTGTTCATGTGTTTCCTGGTTTATTCCTTCATTTTCATTACGCTGATTTCAACTTTGGACAATTATAATTGGAAGCTATTATTCGATAATTTTCAAAATAAAGATTTGCAAAAAAGCGCCTATTTGATTATGGACGATATGCGCAATGAAGGAATTAAGCAAGGCCCGCTGACCAACGACCAAAGAGCTTGGTTGAGCCGCCGGGCGGCGATATACGGGATCTCGCTGCGCTTCGAAAGCCAGGACAAGAAGCAATTGTGGTTCGACACATTCGCGAATGGGAAAACACCGGACGCGGACAGCGTGAAGGAGTTGCCTTATCTCGCCGGCGGACGTCAGGCAGGTTTCTTAAGCATGGCTTATATTATCGACAACAATGAGTTGGACCCGGCTTACGTCGATTTTCAGCAGACGGTGAAGTTTCGTTCGAGGTTATTGTTCACGGTCGTCATCCTGTTGTCGGTCATCTTTAGCTTCATCACAGCCAAGCGGTTGTCCAAGCCGTTGCACAACGTCTATGATCTTGCCACACAGATTGGGATCGGTAAACGAGATGTGACAATTCCGGTGAAAGGGCCGGAAGAAGTGCGCCGGCTGGCAGCGACTCTGAACGAAATGACGACCGAGCTCAAGAAGCAGGAAGATTGGCGGCATCACTTGATGGAGGATTTGACGCACGAGCTGCGAACCCCTCTGACTTCCATGCTGTCGCAAATCGAAGCGATCGTTGACGGGGTCTATGAAGCGGACACGGAACGAATGCAGGATATTTATGAAGAATTGATTCGGCTTTCGCGGCTGGTGAACGACCTGGAGCGGCTGTCGGAAGCGGAGAGCGCACGGTTTACGCTGAACATTCGCCGCACGAACATGGTGCTGTTGGCTCGCAGGGTGTACAACAATTTTCATTCCGTCGCTCGCAGCAAAAATATTCGGCTCAACTTCGAGTCGACGAACGTGCCGTGTTACGCCGAGGTGGACCGGGACAAAGTTGTGCAGGTGCTGTCGAATTTGGTGTTGAATGCGATCAAGTACACGCCGGATGGCGGTAAAGTGAAGCTTGGGGTCGATTGGAATACCGATCACACGATTTTGTATTGTATGGACAATGGTTCGGGAATCAGCGAGAAAGATTTGCCGTATATTTTCAACCGTTTGTATCGGGCGGATAAATCTCGTTCGCGCTTCAGCGGCGGCGTCGGGCTAGGGCTGTGCATTGCGAAGGCGTTGGTCGAGGCACACAACGGGACGATCGAGGCGACGAGCCAAATGGGAGTGGGTTCGACGTTCACCGTCTATTTGCCGAACGTGTTCGACCCGTATGTGACAGAGGAAGAGTAGATAGGGGAAACGGGATTTGGGGAATCTGGTAAAATTCATCAAACCATATTGGAAGGCGGCGCTGGCGGCGCCGCTCTTGATGTTGTTGGAAGTGGCGATGGATTTGTTGCAGCCTGTGCTGATGGCCAAAATCATCAACGAAGGAGTGCTGCAAAGAGATTTGTCGGTGATAGAATCGGTTGGTTTGTTGGCGCTAGGAGTTGCAATCATCGGGCTGCTCACCGGGGTCGGGTGCGGGATTTTTGCGACGACCGCATCGTTGAACTTCGCCAGCGACTTGCGGGAGGCGTTGTTTCGCAAAATCCAATCGTTTTCGTTCCGCAACCTGGAGCATTTCAAGACCGGGTCGCTCGTTACCCGGCTGACGAACGACGTCACCCAGGTACAAAACCTGGTGATGACCGTGCTGCGGATGATGATCCGCACACCGTTCACCGCGATTGGCAGCGTGTTAATGGCGTTTTTGATCAGCCCGCGGTTAGCGATGATTCTGGCGATTGCCGCGCCGTTTCTGGGAGTGGCCGTTTATTTGCTGGTGCGATTGTCGTATCCCCTATTTCTGAAGGTGCAAAATAAGCTGGATACGGTCAATTCCGTCGTTCAGGAAAATTTGGCGGGAATTCGGGTCGTTAAGGCGTTCGCTCGTTCCGATTACGAAACTCGGCGATTCGCCCAGGTGAACGAGGAGTATACCCAAACGGCGATCTCATCCGCCCGGTTTATGATATTGAATATGCCGATTATGCAAATTGTGCTGAATGCTAGCATCATTGCCGTGCTTTGGTTCGGAGGCGGCATGGTATGGACGGGGTCGCTGTCGCTGGGCGGCTTGATCGCTTTCATCAGCTATGCGACGCAGGTGTTGTCTTCGCTGCTGTCGCTGAGCGTGATGCTGGTCAGCATTTCGCGGGCGAAAGTGTCAGCGGATCGCATCAATGAAGTGCTGTTGCGCGAGTCAGAGGAAGAGGCGTTCGCCGAGACGGCAGCCGGGCTGGAAGCTGGTACGCAGAATCCCTTGCGAGGGCGGGTCGAATACGAGAACGTATCGTTCTCGTACAACGACAGTGACACAAGGCTGGCCGTCCGGGACGTCAGCTTCGTCGCCGAACCGGGGCAAACGGTGGCGTTTCTTGGCTCGACCGGGTCGGGCAAATCGACGCTTGTCGGCTTGCTGCCGCGCCTCTACGAGGCGAGGAGCGGGCATATTAGACTGAGCGGGCAGGACATCCGGAACATCCCGCTTGAGCGGCTGCGCGGCAAAGTCGCCTTCGTGCTGCAGGAGTCGATCCTGTTCACCGGCACGATCCGCGACAACTTGCGCTATGGCAACCCGGACGCAACGGACGAGGAGACGGAGGTGGCGGCCAAAGCAGCGCAAGCGCACGACTTTATCGTGCATCTACCCGACGGTTACGATACGATCGTCGGCCAGCGCGGCGTCAACCTGTCCGGCGGGCAGAAGCAGCGGATTGCCATCGCTCGAGCGCTGCTCATGCAGCCTGAGGTGCTCATTCTCGACGACAGCACGAGCGCCGTCGATCTGGGCACCGAGTCGCGCATTCAAGCGGCGCTGCGGAGCTTGATGAAGCAGTGCACGACACTCGTCATCGCCCAACGGATCACGTCCGTGATGGATGCCGACACGATCGTCGTGCTCGAAGACGGATGTGCCGTCGCCTCCGGCACGCACCGTGAACTGCTCGCGCATAGCGCTGTGTACCAGGACATTTATTACTCGCAGCTGGAGAAGGAGGGTACACATGGCTGAACGTGAACGCGAACGTGAACGGGAAGACCGATTTGCCCTCCCGACCGCGGGGGGAATGCGCGGTTTCATGCCCGGCGCGGGACCGCGCAGCAGCATTGTGATCGAGAAAGAGCGATCCAAGTCGCTGTGGGCGACGCTTAAGCGCATATGGGGCTACCTCGGCCGCGAGCGGAGAGGGCTAGTGCTGGTGGTACTGTTCACGGCGCTGTCGGCGGTATTCACTCTGACAGCCCCCTATCTGCTCGGCCGCCTGATCGACGAAACGATCGTCTCACACGACGTGGACGGCTTGATCCACGGCTGCATGCTGCTGCTCGCCGTCTACATCGCTGGGACAGCCGCCAACTGGCTGCAAGCGTACATTATGGCCGGCGTCTCCCAGCACACGGTCAAACGGCTGCGTTTCGATTTGTTCGATCGGCTGCAACTGTTGCCGCTGCGTTTTTTTGATAGTAAGACGCACGGAGAACTGATGAGCCGGACAACGAACGACATCGATAACGTGTCGCTTTCGCTCAGCCAAAGCGTCACGCAAATATTGACGAGCGTCATCACTTTGACCGGCTCGCTCGTCCTCATGCTGCGGCTCAGCCTGTGGATGACGCTGCTCACCTTGGCGATGGTGCCGATCGTTATGGCGGTAACCGGCTTGATCGCCAAGCATACGCGCAAGCATTACGGCGGTCAACAACGCAGCTTGGGGGAGCTGAACGGTTTAATCGAAGAGACGATGGCCGGGCAAAAAGTCGTCAAAGTGTTTCGCCGCGAGGATTGGACGATCTCCGAATTCGCCGCCAAGAATCGAGCCTTACGCGATGCATCGATACGGGCGCAAGTGTTCTCCGGCAACATGGGACCGGTCATGAATATGATCAACAACATGACGTTCGCACTGATCGCCGCTGTCGGTGGAGTGCTTGCCCTGAATGACGTCATTACAATCGGTGTTATCGTCAGCTTCCTGGGCTATTCCCGGCAGTTCAGCAACCCGATCAACCAGTTGGCCAATCAGTTCAACATGTTTCAAGGGG
>JAJFMO010000147.1 GCA_020697475.1 Paenibacillaceae bacterium
CAGACAAGCGATGAATGCGGCGGTGATCAGCACGAAAGGAGCGCGCGGGCTGAACGCATAGCTCCACCCGCCGATGATGCCTGATGGCGAGATGAACGCCATCAGCAGCACGGTGAGGATGGCGAGCACGTTCGCCCTCTCCTCATCGTCGATCGCGTTGGCCACCGCGGCCTCGAGATACGGGCCGGTCAGCGCCGTGCCGACCGCCCACAGCAAGCTGCTGGCCACGACCCAGGCCACAGCCTGCTCGGGCGAGGCGGCCAACATCACATTGGCCGCCGCCGATAACGCGAACCCGCAGATCATCGCGGGTTTTTGGTGCTCGTGGCGGATACGCGGGTTAACCGCCAGCAGCACGACGAGCATCGCCACCGAGGAGATGCCGGGAAAAATCGCGATCAGCCCCGGCTTGATCGCCAGCCCATCCACCAGGTAGATCGACAGGAACGTATTTCGCATCGTCATTTGAAAATTATACAAAATATAAATGCCGAACAAGATGAGCAGGGGACGGGTCGTCAGCACCATCTTCACTACCTTTTTCACCGTCTGCAGGTTGTCCTTAATCGAAAGGTTGGCGCTCTCCCGGCGCTTGCGCAGCCCGATCTCCGTGTCATGAGTATAAAAATGCCGCAAAATAAACATCGAAGTCATACATACGAAGGCAATCCCATACATCCAACGCATCGCTGGCACGAGAGTCAGATGCTCGACAAGCAGCCCGCCCACAGGCGCCAGCAGCCCTCCGGCAATGGCGACGAATTGCAGCGCCGTGAACACGATGACCCGATCCTTCGGTTGCGTATCCTCGACCAGCAGACAGTACCAGGCGGTGTTGGGGATTTTTTGCATACTATTGAACAGGGCGGCTGCGATGAAAAACCAAATATTTTGCGAGATGGCCCAAATGAGTGTCGCCACTGTCCAGCTCAACAGATCGAATAGCAGCAACGCCCAGCGGCGGCCGAGCCGGTCGGTCAAGTAGCCGCTGAAAAATGAAGCAAAAATTTGCAGCACCAAGCCGAACGAAGTGATCCACCCGACCTCGGTTTCGCTCACGCCCAAGGCGACCATATACACGGAGGCATAGGTCAGAAACAAATTATACGGCACGACGAACATTGGCTCGAATATCAGGCAGCCCCTGGCGTTGCCCTGCAATCTACGGAACACTTGGGCGGGTCATCCTCTCGCGTCTCTCTTAAATCGTTACTAATCTTATCATAAAAACACATGGATAATCGCCCCACCGAGCAGACTTCCCTAATTGTCAAAATGAACCTCCAACTAACAGCTCCAAATGCGCGATCAGCGCTTCGTTGTCTTCCTTCGTGCCGATCGTAATCCGCATATGTTCGGGCACACCCCACGTCGTTCCTTTGCGGACGATGATGCCGGATTGCAGCAGTTTTTCATAAATTTCGGGCGCTCCCGGTCCAAAATGAGCAAGGATAAAGTTCGCCATAGTCTTCGTATACGAAATGCCGAGCCGATCGAACGCCTGGGACAACTGTGCCCGCCCCTGACGGTTCACCTCCAGCGAGTCGTTAACGTGCCGCTTGTCCGCCAAGGCGGCGACGGCCGCAGCTTGCGCCAGCGAGTTGACGTTGAACGGCTCCTTCCCGCGCAAAATTTGTTCGATCAGGTCGCCGCTCGCGATACCGTATCCGATCCTTAGCCCAGCCAAGCCGTATATTTTGGAAAAAGTCCGCAAGGCAAGAAGCGGCGAGTTTGTTTCAAGCGCAATTTGGGCGATCCCGTCGGCGAAATCCGCCGCATCGGCATAGTGGGCGTAGGCGCCATCCAGCACGGTCAAAACGCGATCCGGCAGCTTGTTTAGGAAGTCGAGCAGGGGCTGGCGCGGGATATAGGTGCCGGTCGGATTGTTGGGCGAGCACAAATAAACGATTTTCGTGCGCGCGGTGATGGCATCGAGGAATCGCGTCAAGTCGTACTCGAACGAGTCGGTCAAGGGGACGCGGATAACCTTGGCATCCATCAACTTGCCGCCAAATTCGTACTCCCCGAACGATGGGGAAGGGACAAGCACTTCGTCCTCGGGCTGCAGGAACGTCTCGGAGATGAGCGTGATCAACTCATCGGCTCCGTTGCCGACGATCAATTGCGCCGGATCCAACCGATGATGCGCGGCCAGTGCTTCCCTTAACCGCACGGCTTGCGCATCCGGGTAGCGGTGCAAATCGGCGAGTGTATCGCGGATCGCTGCAATTGCCATGGAGGAGGGGCCAAGCGGGTTTTCGTTGGAGGCCAGTTTGATCACACGCTGCAATCCGAATTCCCGTTCCACTTCCCAGATCGGCTTGCCCGGCGAGTACGTTTCCAACGCTTGCAGTGCTGGTCTTGGTTTGATGGTCGACATTTTTTCCATAGGGGATTCCTCCTTAAATTTACAAGCTCGCTTTATCATATTATCGCTTTAACTAAATAACGCGATAAAGTACAGTGAAAATATACCACCGCCCGGCATACTCGTCAAACACTTTTTCTAAGCCGCATATCGGTTGGGCCGATTGCGGCTTACCTTCAGTTCTAACGGCCATCACGGCAGCTTAACCGGTTATTACAGTGGACTTTCCGCGGTAACGGCCACCACAGCAGCTTAGAGCAACAAAACCGAACGAAATCAACGAAATTGGAGCTCTAAGCTGCTGCAACTGTCCGTTAGCCGATTGTTTCCGCCGATTCGCTACTCTAAGCTGCACCCATGGCCGTTACGCCCACTTGATCCCTTCTCCATCTGCAAAACCTTCACTCTCCTACGTTGGATCCAACCCCGCCCTCGTCAGCGCCTGCCCCACACACCGCACCTACCGCCCTCACCCGTGCACCTTCGCTACATGCAGCATCACCCAGCCTAAGCGGCGCCACTCTAGCCCCCGCTCCCTTACACCGCATCCACGACGAACCCCGCCACGCCCCCGCGCAAACACAACAAAGCCCGCCCCACAAGGGGACGGGCTTTGCAAGCGCGGCGGCCACCCCCGAAGGGGGCAATCACCTGTGCGCACTACTCACAAAAACTTACTTCTTCGCAGCAGCGTAACGCTTGCCGACTTCGTTCCAGTTAATGACGTTGAAGAACGCGCCGATGTAATCGGGACGCTTATTTTGGTACTTCAAATAGTAAGCATGCTCCCAAACGTCCAGGCCGAGGATAGGGGTAAGCCCCTCCATCAACGGGCTGTCCTGGTTCGGGGTGCTGCTGACGACAAGCTTGCCGCCTTTGTCAACGGAGAGCCACGCCCAGCCGCTGCCGAAACGGGTAGCTCCAGCCTTAGCGAAATCTTCTTTAAACTTGTCGAACCCGCCGAGTTCGCTGTTGATTGCATTGGCGAGATCGCCGGAAGGTTGTCCACCGGCATTGGGGCCGATCACTGTCCAGAACAGCGAATGATTGGCGTGGCCGCCGCCGTTGTTGCGGACTGTCGCGCGGATATTCTCCGGTACGGCGTCGAGGTTGCTGATCAAATCTTCAACACTCTTGCTCGCAAGGTCGCTGTGACCTTCGAGAGCGGCGTTCACATTGGTAATGTAAGCGGCGTGGTGACGATCGTGGTGGATCATCATCGTCTGCTCGTCAATGTGCGGTTCGAGTGCGTTGTTGGCGTAGGGAAGCGCCGGCAATTGGTATGCCATGGGAAAAACCTCCTTGGAAAGAGTATGTAATTTACAATGATTATTATCTCGCTTTTTCCACAATAAATCAACATCCGTGTTTATTAAGTCGCAACCCAAGCCAGAGCGCACCCATCCCTAAAGCCTATCCCCAACTCCCAGTTCTCGAAGCAACAAATCTGAAATATAATGTAACAAACTTACATACACCATGAAAACGCTTCAAAACAAACGCTTTCAGGAGAAAATGAACGATTCGTTACCTTTTGTCGAATTTTTTTTGAAAATTTGCAGGAATTGACGCCTTTTTGTCGTATTTGTAAAAGTACCGATGATTGAAATCTTGAGTTTGGGGAGAGAGCGTCATGCGTGTCCGTTCTTTTAAGCTGTCGGATTATGTCTCTGTTACTCAATTGTTTCGGGAAGTACTGACCGAAGCATGCTACGAGGAAACGATCGAAGCTTTCGCCAGACAACTGTCCTGGGACAGTGAATTGGTACTGGTTGCATTGAACCCGGAGAACGAGATCGTAGGAGTAATCGTAGGCACAATTAATGAGAATAAAGGCTACTATTACCGCATT
Source organism: Paenibacillaceae bacterium (assembly GCA_020697475.1). GTDB lineage: Bacteria > Bacillota > Bacilli > Paenibacillales > NBRC-103111 > JAJFMO01. The sequence goes on from JAJFMO010000147.1 coordinate 4,221, forward strand.
GCCGTTGCGACCGAGCACCAGCGCAAGGGAATCGGCAAGCAGCTGATCCAATCGTTGAAGATGCGGTTCCTGCAGCGCAAGGTGAGCAAGATTCTCGTGACCGTCGATCTGCACAACCAAGTCGTTCTTCCCTTATATGAAGCATTGGGCTATCGCCCGGTCGATTTCGACCATGCCGCTCACCGTTTGAAGATCGTCAACGGATGACGCAACGGACACTCGAAGAAGAATACGGCAAGTCGCAATAAGGCGTAATTTGATTCCCGGAACGGGAGGTCAAGATGCGCTTTTTCTTTTCTCTCCGATGAGTTAAGCTATAGACAGGTGAATGTTTGTATGGTTACTAAAGATCGAGAATACTGGTTGCATATAAAAGACAAGGTGAAAAACGAAGCGGACGCTCTCGGGATCGACAAAATCGGGTTCGCTGCCGCCGATCCGTTTACAGAGATGAAGCAGTTGCTGCTGGACCATCGTGCCAAGGGCTACGAATCCGGCTTCGAAGAGCCCGACATCGAGCGCAGGGTGCACCCCGAGCTGAGCTTGGAGGAGCCCCGCTCAATCATCGCCATCGCTGTCGCGTACCCGTCCGAGCTGGCCGACGCCCCGCGCAACGCCCCCGGCGCGTTCCGCGGTCTAATATCTCGCTCCTCCTGGGGGCGGGACTACCACCACGTGCTGCGCGATCGCTTGGCCAGGCTGGCGGACTTCATCCGCAGCCTCGAGCCCGACGCGCGCATCGAAAGCATGGTCGACACCGGAGCCTTGGTCGACCGGGCGGTGGCGCAGCGAGCAGGTATCGGCTGGAGCGCCAAAAACTGCGCGATCATTACGCCGGAATTCGGCTCCTGGGTGTACTTGGGCGAGATGATCACGAGTCTCCCCTTGCCGCCGGATACGCCGATCGCCGACGAATGCGGAGACTGCACGATCTGCCTCGACGCCTGCCCGACCGGCGCCCTCGTCGGCGCGGGTGGCGAACTCGACGCGACGCGTTGCCTGTCGTTCATCACGCAGACCAAGGGGATGGTCGAGAGCGAGGAAGTGCGCTTCAAGCTCGGCAACAAGCTGTACGGTTGCGATACGTGCCAGACTGTCTGCCCGAAGAATAAGGGGAAGAACTGGACGCATCAGCCGGAGCTTACACCCGACCCGGAGCTCGCCAAGCCGCTGCTTAAGCCGCTGCTGACGATGAGCAACCGCGAGTTCAAGGAGCGCTTCGGCGACATGGCGGCGTCCTGGCGCGGCAAGAAGCCGATCCAACGCAATGCGATCATCGCGTTGGCGAATTTCAAAGACAAGAGCGCGGTGCCGGAGCTGTCGGAGCTGCTCGCGAACGACCCGCGCCCGGAAATTCGCGGCACATCCGCGTGGGCGCTCGGCAAGATCGGCGGGGAAGCTGCACGGCAATCCGTTGCCAAAGCTCTGATGAACGAACGCGACGAGATCGTGTTACGGGAGTTGAGAATAGCAAACGAGCGATTTGCTTGAACATATGAAAGTTATGGGGTTCCCGCAAAGTATCGGAATTTGCTGTGAAGCAAGGCTCCACTTTGTGGGGTTAAGATGGGGAGGGTTGAATGATGAAATATGTCCACATCGACAATGTAGAGTCCGGCGAGCTGCTGGGCAAAACGATCTTTGCCGCCAACGGCGCCGTCCTGCTGGCTGAGAACGTGCAACTGACTGTCTATATGATTACGACGCTGCGGCGGATAGGAGTGACGATGCTCTACATCAAAGACCCGAATTTCGAGGACGTAACCATCCCCGAAGTGCTGTCGAGCCAGACGAAGCAAGCGGTCATGAAGCAGATGGGGGAAACGTTCGACGCAATCCGCTCAGGCAAGGAATTTAGCGGCAAGCACGTCAACTTCAGTATCAATCAACTGATCGACGAGCTGATGAAAAACAGGGAAGTGCTGTTGCAGCTGACCGATATCCGCACGAAGGACAACGAGCTGTACGTCCACGGGCTGAACGTGTGCACGATCGCCGTGATGATCGGGCTGGGGATGAATTTGAATATGCTGCAGCTGAAGGACTTGGCGGTTGGGGCGCTGCTGCACGACATCGGCAAAGTCGATCCGCTGACGAACGATAAGGCCAATGATGTCAAGCTGCACCACACGTGGCGCGGGTTCGAGGTGCTGAAGACGAAGCGGGAGCTGAGCCTGCTCGCCGCCCATGTCGCCTTGCAGCATCATGAAACGCTGGACGGTCAAGGCATTCCCCGCCACTTAACCTTCGAGAATATTCATCTGTATGCAAAAATAACAGCAGTCGCCAACCTCTATGACAACCTGCTGTTTTCTTTGCTGAAAGGGTACCGGATGCTGCCGCACGAGGCTTGCGAATATTTGATGGCGCTCAGCAGTACGGCGATCGATCGCGACGTTCTGATGGCTTTCTTGGAGATCGTCTCGGTGTACCCGACCGGCTCGTCCGTCCGGCTTTCGACCAAGGAAACCGGGGTCGTCGTCGGCCAGCATCGCGGCTTGCCGATGCGGCCGATCGTGCGGATCGCCACGTCGGTCGGGGATTCCGAGCTGGATGTCGATGTGAAGGAAATCGATTTGCTGAAGCACAAAACCGTGTTTATTGAGGCGGTGCTGACCTAGCAGGGTTCCTCTGTCGCACCAAGCTACAACGCGATCGCCCGACCTTCTGACGCCGATTTGTTGGCCGCTTCCATCAAAGCACTGAGCGCCCTGGCCGGTTCCACCGTTGGCAGCGCAGGTTTGCTGTGCAGGATGTCGTCAACCCACTGGTCGAACAATTTCGGCAAGTTGTCCGGGATGCGTTCAGGCGTAATCCAGCCTGAGCAGCCGTCCATGTCGAGCTTGCTGGTGCGGATTTCGATCCGGTTGCCGATCAGCAAGCTGCCGTGCGTACCGTAGATCTCGATCGTGAACGGGCTGTGGCGGCTGGCAAACCCCGCCTCGACCACGGCGATCGCCCCATCGGCATAACCTAACGTGACCACTGCGTTGTCCTCCACCTCACGGCAGGTTACGTACCCGTATTGCGCAGACACTTTCGACGGCAGTCCGAGAAAGTGGTGGGCAAGGTACATCGGATGGCAGCCTAGGTCGATCATCGCCCCGCCTCCGCAAGTCTCTTTATCGTAAAAATGCTCCGGAAGCCATCCCCCCGGCTTGCCTTCCCTTTCTAAAGCGCCGTCATGCGCCAACCTGGTGCGCACCAAAGTCACATTCCCAAGCAGCCCTTGATCGATTGCTTGCTTGGCGAAGCGTACCTTGTTCTCGCATAATCGCGGCAAGGAGACGGTCAATTTGACGCCGTTGCGTTGGACGGCATCGATAATCCGATCGGCGCCTGCCGCTGTCAACGCCAAAACCTTTTCGGTAAAAATTGATTTCCCCGCTTCCGCGCAAGCCATTATCACTTCCTCGTGCATGGACGAGGGAGCGGTAACGATGACCGCATCCGCTTCCGACCGGGTCAACAGCTCGCCCAAATTGTCGTAAAACGGCACTTGCAACTGCTCGGATATTTTCCGGCCGCGGTCGGGCTGCTCGTCCCACATCGCGACAAGCTGGCAATCGTTCCGTTCTTTG
>JAJFMO010000148.1 GCA_020697475.1 Paenibacillaceae bacterium
CGATTGACCTGGTTGCGATTGACCTGGTTGCGATTGACCTGGTTGCGATTGACCTGGTTGCGATCGACCAGATTGCGGCCGACCGGGTTGCACTTGATCGAATTGCGGACGATCGAATTGCCTTCGACCGGATCGCTGCTGCAGATCGAGTCGCGCCTGACCGACTTGAGCTTGGCCGCTTCCCCCGAGGGGAATACGGCTCCGCCCAACACGCTCAACTCTCTGCAGAGACGAAAATGGCCGAAGAAGGCGCTCTACGGAGGCGAACACCGTAGCGCCAAACGCTTCGGCCGGAACCAAATCTCGCCCGCTCTTCGCTGCAACCGGCTCTCTGCGAACCTCCGACGACTCGGCGGATATCGCAAATTCCCTTCCCGCCAACCCGCTCCTGCGTACCGGCCGGCCAGCCTCAGTCTCGCTCGATCCCGTGCGGGCGCCGACTGCAAAGTCATGCCTGCGCGGCAACCAGCGCAATGCAACTTGCGGGAAGCGGCGCCCCGGCCGCTCTTGTTGCCGCTGGATCATCGCCCCCGCCCGCGCAATCGGAGCCGGTTGCGGCAATGCCTTCGCACCCTGCGCTACCCGATTGTCCAAGGCTTCCCGGAACAACGGTTTGGCGGGCAGCTTCGCTGCCGGCAACGCAGCGTTCGCGGATACGTCTGTTACGCGTTGGCCGGGGGCGAGCGATTTCCGCTCCGCCGCCGTCTCGCCGTTCGAGCGGCTGCCCGCCACGGCAATCACTTTGGTGGATAATTGCAGCAATTGCCGTATATTCCGAATATGCAGATCAATGAAGATTCCCGACGACGGCATACGGGGTGTTCTGGATGCGGCAACACGGTGCACAATCTTGGCGCGTCCGCGCGGCGAGCCGACTAACCAGCCGAATTTGCCGATCAGTCTGGCCGCGAATTGCCCGTCCGACAAGCGGATGGAGCGCGGCAATCCACCTCCCGGTAACAGCCCACGTACAACTGGCTTCCCGCTTTTCGACGCGGCGAGCGGCTCGATCCGCGCCAACCGTTTCGGCTTGGCCGGGGCACTCGGCAGCGATTCAGTGCTATGCTTTGTTTTCTCGTCCACCTTGTGTCCCCTCCCAAGCGTCCCCGACGAGTTTTTCACCGCACCGCTAGACCGCCTTCAGCCCGTTATGCACGAGCTCGATCGTTTCCACCGCAATCGTGCTTTCGGCAGCGTTCCACGCCGGACCCGACCATTTGTAAGGGTACGCATCGTAGAAATTCCACCGCCGAAGCTCCGCATAATGTTCGTTATACATAATGACCGATCCGCTCTTGCGCACGATCGTGCCCCCGATGACATCGGCATACCAGCTCCACAGCTCGTTCGACACCGTCACGCCCCGTTTGAGCACGAGCGGTTCGAGCCGAGTCTGTTTCGGCAAGCGGTGCGCATAATGGTTCAAGCCGCCCTCGAAATACTCCTCCAGTTCGGTCTGTACGGACAAGCCGCTAACCTCCGAAAAGCCGCCGACCAGCATCCCGTCCAGCTCGACCATGAATCGATGGGCGCCATACACCTGCGGCCGCTCTTCTTTCTTTTGATTAGGCGCCATAGCGTTTCCCTCATCTCTTCTTAAACACGTCGAATGGGTTGTTCTGCTCGGAGTCGTCGTTCATCTTGCGATTGATGCGGGAAATTTCCTCGCACCATTTGCGCCGCTCCCTATGCTCCATAGCCATAATATCGTCGTGCGACCAATGAAAGTAATACGCGATGAATCCGGCTTCTTCGTATAACTGAGCCTCCGGATATAGCGTTATTCCCCTTCCGCTGCGGACAAAAAAGAGATGTCCACCTCGTGTTCGTGCTCGCATTTCGGACAAACCGCTTGCACTGTAAGCTTCTCCGTCGCATTGATTTCCCGATAAAGATTTTGCAGAAAAGAAAGATCCGCTGTGAACAGCTTTTCAATCGTCTTCGTATCGATGGCGCGAAGGTCGCCCAGCTTGGTCAGCACCCGCGCAAGCAGGATGATCGTCAAATATTCCGGGTTTTGCTGCACTCGTTGGTCGCGCAGCGGCAAAATTTCGTCCGCCGCGGTCGCAAGCCGCATAACGCCTCTCCGGTGCAAATTCCCGTTGTCATCCACGTATCCCCGGGGCAGCTCGAATTCGTATTCCGTTTTGAATGACATGATGCATGTTCCTCCTTACAAGATTACGGGATGGGAAGGAAGACACCATTTTTCAGTGCTGACTCCCTCCACCCCGGCAAGCCGACGCCCCTTATGGATCGGGCGAAAAATATTATTGCGTACGCGTCATGCCCTCATGAGCCAATTCCAACAACTCGATCGCCACTTCGGAAGATGTCGCGTTGAAATTCGGCGCCGTATATCGGGTCGGCCACGCTTCGATTACTTGCCACGTCGCCACGTCCTCGCCCTCTTCGCTGACGGCGATAATCGTCACCGTTTTGCGCTCAATCGTGCCTTCCACAATGCATTCCTGAATCCATTCGTACAAATCCATGGAATCGGTTGCTCCCCATTTCAAGGAGATATTCCCGTATTTCGCCAATCCGGGCAGCTTCCTCGGAGTAATGACGTCCGTGCCCTCCCGGTATTCGACGACATCCAGAGAGGCATCAAAGCCGGACACCTCGCTGAAGCCAGCCTGTTCAATCCCTTCCACTTCCACACGAAATCGAAAATTGCGATACGGATCAACGCGTTCTCCCGCCATCTGCTTTCCTCTCCCTTAAAAAGATACCGCAACGTCGACTTACGACGCGCTCGGATTATTGTTCGTTCGTTTTTTGCGTAATGCGGAAAATAACAAATTCCGCAGGTTTCACCGGAGCGACGCCGATGAGGCAGATGAGTCGGCCGTTGTCGATATCGTCCTGCGTCATTGTGTTACGGCTGATGTCGATATAGTACGCCTCGCCTGGGCTTGCGCCCATCAACGCGCCGCCTCGCCATACTCGCAACAGGAAGGCGTCGATCGTACGCTGTACACGAGCCCACAACCGCTCGTCATTCGGCTCGAACACGACCCAGTTCGTCCCCGCTTTGATCGATTCTTCCAGGAAGATGAACAGCCGACGAATGTTGATATATCTCCACAGCGCGTTGGACGACGCTGTTCTTGCGCCCCAGACGCGAATCCCCTGGCCGGAGAAACTGCGGATCAAGTTGACACCTTTCGGATTCAGAATATCCTGTTCGCCTTTATTGTACTGCACGTCCAAACCGACGCAACCGCGCACCACCTCGTTCGCCGGCGCCTTCTCGACACCGCGCGTGTTGTCGCTGCGGGCGTACACGCCTGCCATCGAACCCGAAGGCGGGATGAAGATGTTGCGCCTTTCCAGCGGATCGAACACCTGCAGCCACGGGTTATACATCGCCGCGTAGCTCGAATCGAAGATGTCGCGGTGAGTCAGCACGTCCGGCACTTTCGTCTTCTCGCGCGGAATGTCGAGAATCGCAAAGCGCGAGCCCAAATTCTCACAGTGCGCCACAAGCGAGAGCTGAACCGTCGGTTCGGTCACGCCCGGCACAGCCATGATGCTGACTTGATCGTTGTCAATGAACGCCTGAATGCCTGTGCGTTTGCCCGGGCCGTTGTCCACGCCGATGAAGTCTCCGGCACTGAGGGCTCCTTGCGTGCCGTCCGAGCCACCGGACAAGGAGATCTGCGCCTCACCGATCGCCTGAACGGGAGGCACAGCTTCGTCCAGAGGCGTTCCGACGACAACCGCCAAATTGGAGCGCGCCGCGACCTTGTCGACATAGTTGGCCGCCAGGATGTTCAGCGAGCATCTATCGAACATCTCGACGTTGTCCCCGTAGGCGATCGTCAGCGTAAATTCGCACGTCGACAGCACCTTCGCCGGAAGCAATCCGGCATCGACCACGTCGCCGTCGAGTTCCTCCGCCAATTCAATCACGTTGTCGCGCGCGGACACGACTTTGCCGTACTGCTTCCCGGCCGCCGTTTCGAACACCACCACATCTCCGGCGTTGAAGCCTACGTCATTCTTGACCCGGTACTTGCCGCCATCAAGCGCTTCGTAGATTTGCGTCTTGGCTTTGCTCGCCGGCTCGACCAGCACTTGCAACGCATTGCCCCAGGCTCCCGGATTGCGAGCAGTAATCTGCAGCGCCTCGACGCCGCCCTTGGCAGGCAACGCATCGGACGGCGCCACACGCATAATGTAGGCGCGCGCGCCTCCATTTACGAAGAAGTGTTCCACCGCGTAAGCCAAATACCGATAGGAACCGAACTGATTCTCCGTCAAGTAGGTGCCGTAGTTGCGCCTGAAATCATTCATACTCGTGACAAGCACCGGAAGCCCTTCAATCGGGCCTTGCTGTGCCAAGCCGATGAAGCCGGCCGTGCTTGTGCTGACCCCCGCGAGCGGTTGTCCTCCGCTGTCAAACTCTTCCACATAAACGCCTGGTGATAAATACTCCGCCATGTTTTCCCGGTCTTGGGGGGGCTTTTAATTGTTCGCATACTGCCGCAGCCTTGACCGGTTCCTCCTTCCGGGGATGTTTATTTAGCAAGACCGGGTTGATTCCCTTTCAAGGGGACAACTCCGATCGGTGCATCGAGATTTAGGTTCGCCGTCTTCGTTAAACGGCTTTCACACGCTACCCTTTGTCGTGCAGCTTGACCTTGCGTTCCGCTACTCGCGAGACGGAACGGGTGCGATTGGAATCGACGAACACGGGACCCACGGTATAACTCAGCGACAGCTTATACGGGGTGTCGGGAAAGAAGCTGACGATCGTTTCCAACTGTAAATCCTGTTTCACGATTCGAATCGTCTGGTCGGTACCTGCCAGCGAACCTTCCAGATCGTCGCCTTTAAGCACCGGATGATCATGGAACGTCTGAAGAGTTTTGCCCAAGATTCTGTGCTCATCCGCTCCGCGCGATATGATGTCCGAAGCGGAGTGCGCGGTGACCAAATAGTACAAATCCAGTGCGACCGGCGGAAAGCGCAGCTCGCTGCCGCCGCGATCGACCATCTCGTTGCTGCGGTAATCGGCATTTTCCTTGATTGCGTAAAGGAACAAAGACAGATTCAAGTCTCCTTTGTCCGCAGGATGGGCCAGGCCGACTCCATCCGCCTGGGCGATCAGGTCGGGCACGAGCGATTTCCGCAGCAGCCCCGCCAAGGATTGTCCGACATCGGCGATGACCGTGTAATCCGAAATAGGTCTTCACCCTTTCCTTAAGCGTACACACCTAGACGATCCTTCAGCAGTACCTTGCCGGTTTTTTTGTATTCCTGCTTGATGGCCTCGACTACATGCTTCATCCCGATGCTCGTCCCTTCCCCGGCCGCCAAATAAGCCGCCGTCAGGACGGCGTTCTTGATCGATCCGCCTGCAAGGTCGAAGTTGTTGGCCAAATAGGAAAAATCAATTTCCGCCGCTGCCGGCTGCTCCCGCGGAAACGCGGATCGCCACAACTGCTCCCGTTGAGCCGGGTCGGGAAACGGGTATCTCACGATGAACTGAATTCTGCGCATGAACGCGTCATCCAAGTTCTGGGCGAAATTCGACGCAAGGATCGTCAACCCGTCGTATTCCTCCATCTTCTGCAGCAAGTACGAAGTTTCCATATTAGCGTACTTGTCATGGGCATCCTTGACCTCGGAACGTTTCCCGAACAGCGCATCCGCCTCATCGAAGAACAGAATCACCCCGCTCCTCTGCCCTTCCTCAAAAATGTCATGCAAATTTTTCTCGGTTTCACCTATGTATTTGCTGACCACCCGGGAGAGATCGATTCGATACACTTCCGCTTCCATCTCTTTGGCCATCACCATCGCGGACATCGTCTTGCCGGTGCCGGGCGGGCCGGTAAACAGCATGCTGATCCCCTTGCCGTAAGCAAACTTCCGTTCAAACCCCCATTCCCCGAACACGACATGGCGGTAAAGCAGACGGTTGCAAGCTTGGCGGAGCAGAGCTTTGGGCTCGTCGGGAAGAATCAGATCCTCCCAAGTGTACGAAGGCTCCAGCTTGACGGCGGTCTCGCTGAGCCGATGCTTGATCTGCGCATACCCCGCCCGATGGAGCAGGTGCGGATCAAGCGGACCGCTCGCTTCCCGGGTCGGCTGCTCCCATTCGGCAAGCGAAACGGCTGCTGCAACGGATGCCGCGATCCGTCCCGGCGTAAACCGGAACTTCGCCGCCAGAACGCCGGCCTCGGCTTCGCCGAGACGGAAGCTTTCCCCGGCGACAGTCTTCCAGATCCGTTGCCGCGTACCTGGATCGGGCAGTTTCAGCGCGATCTCGATCCACTGGACTCCCGGAATCGACCGATCGGGAAGCCAAGCCCGTTCGGACAACAGGAACACGGCTCCCTCCCAAGCGGACAGCGACTCCGCCAGCCAATCGCCCCGGCGGTCCGGCTCCTCGGGAAGACCGGCGAGTTCATGCAGCCGATCGAAGGCGGGAATCGCATCCAGCAGTTTCGCTTCACGCAGCACCCGCTCCACGGCTTCCTTGAATTGCGGCTCTTCCGCGGGCGAAGAAAGCAGATTCCATTCCAGCAGCGGCTTCCCGACGGATGCCGCCGCATACCGGGCATGCAGCGTTTTGCCGCTGCCGGGGAGCCCGTGTACGAAATAAACAACAAGCCCCCCTTGGACGCCATGACGCGCCAAGTGCGGCCGCAGCCGCTCCTGTACCTCTAGATCAGTCAGCAAGTGCGGCCGATCGACACCGGACAGCCATTTCTTTAAGCCGGACAACGCCCCTTGCTGCCGCCATTCCTGATCTTGCACATAACTGACGATTCGCTCATCGACACGAATCGGGCGGGCGAGCAGCGAACGCTGCGCGGCTTCCACCGACAGCTCCTTGCGGAAGAAGTCGCGAGATAGCTTCGACGCCGGCGCCAGCCGCAAGGCGGCTTCCCGCCTCTCAGCATCGGATCTGCAGCACAGGCGCAGCAACAAATCAACCGTGGCAAATCGGCACGTCATATCGTCTTGCAAATACGCATACAGCTTCTCATATTTCCGATTGATCTCCGGAGCCAGCGCAGTGATCAGTAAGCGCACGTCCAATTCGTCAAGCCGGAACGAGCGCTGCAAGTGAAGAAGCGGCAAGGTGAATCCCTGTTGCTGCGTGACAGCCAGCCGTGAGGCAATGTATCGGTCCCACGACTGCAGATGTTGTTGCTGTTCATCCGACAATACGGCAAACCCCGGATCCTCGCTCAGCAATTGCTCCGCTTCCGCATCCGTGACGACCAGACCGCGAAACGAATCCATGGCGGGATCGTAAGCCACGGCTTTCATCGAATGAAAACCGGCTTCCACCAGCACGTCCAGACGTTGCAGTTCGTTCGCGAGGTGCTCCCCGGGATGAGTATAGGGCGTATTGGCCGATGGCCGACCGTTTGAGCTCGTATCGAGGCCCAACGTCATTGGCCGAGAGCCGCTTTGGCGCCGAGACGGTCTGCCTCGTTTTCCAGCGATTTGTCATCATTGAGCGCCAGGCCGTTCACAGAGGCCGTCGGCTTCACCCGGCCTTCCCGCTGCTGAACGACGTGCGCCAGTTCATGCCCGAGCAGCTCCTGACCGGCACGCGTATCCGGATTGTACCGGCCGGGCGCAAAATGAATATCGTTTCCTTGCGCATAAGCGAGTGCTCCCACTCGGCCCGCCTCGGCACCTTCATAAATGTTCACATTGGAAAAGTCGTGCCCCATGGCGTTCTCCATCTTCATCTGCACACTCTCCGGCATTTTGCCGCCGCTGCGCTGAATCGGTTGAGATGTGTCGCGCTTCATCTGTAT
>JAJFMO010000149.1 GCA_020697475.1 Paenibacillaceae bacterium
GCGGCAGGAAGGGATTTTCCCGATGCAGTGGAAATTTCGCCTGGGCGATCCGAACCAACTGTCCCGTCAACTGCACGGCCTACTCCCCGGTACCGCCTGGGTCGGCGTCGAAATTCACGGCACCCAAGTCCGGATCAAAGTCGTCGAATCTCGCAGCCCGGACCAGCGCCAATTGATGAATCCGCGCAACTTGATCGCCTCAAAGAACGCCGTCGTTACGGAAATTTTCGCCTCCAAGGGGAGGCCTCTCGTGCAACCGAATTCGTATGTGCGAAAAGGGGACGTGCTCATCTCCGGGATCGTCGGCAATGAGCAAAATCAACAAATTGTCGTTGCCGACGGCAAAGTCAAAGGTCTCGTCTGGTACACAGCTAACATTGAATCGCCACTCGTCCGCCGAACACAAACGTATACCGGCAGAACGAAAAACCGTTTCTATTTGGTCATCGGAAACCGCGGGTTGCAGCTAACCGGTTACGGCAAGCTGCCTTTTACCGATTATGCGACGATTCCGGACCGCTATACGCTGCATTGGAAGCGCTGGTCGCTGCCGGTCGGCTGGCTGACGGAGAAGCTGATGGAAGTGAACGTGCAGGAACAACCGATCGATCCGAAGCAGGCGGCGGCCCAGGGATTGGAGCAGGCGAAAGCCGATTTGTTAAATGAAGCGGGCAAAGACGCGGTGGTGAAAGATGAAAAAATTTTGCATGAAAAGCAGGAAAATGGTAAAATTTATATAGAAGCGCATATCGAAATCGAACAATACATTGAGATGGAACAACCGATCATCCAAGGAGAATGAAGCCTGTTGCCAGAAAACGCGCAAATCGTCAAAATCCCGCTGAACCATTCCAACGAAGGACCGGCGCTGTTCGGCCCTAAAGACCGTTTTTTGCATCTGATCGAACAAGGTACGGAAGCCTCGGTATATACCCGCGATGAAGAGCTGGTCATTTCAGGGTCGGAGCAGGAAGTTCGACGCCTGGAGCATCTGTTCGAAGTACTGCTGCAGCTGATCCGCAATCAATATAGCTTAAGTGAACGGGACATCATGTACGCCATGGAGCTGTCCCGCGAGATGAAAGCCGACCAATTGTTGGAATTGTACCGCGGGGAAGTGGCGGTGACGTACCGCGGCAAACCGATTCGCGTCAAGACGATCGGCCAACGCCAGTACGTATCGATGATCAAGCGCAAGGACATCGTTTTCGGCATTGGTCCCGCCGGAACGGGCAAGACGTATCTCGCTGTTGTACTGGCCGTCGCTGCGCTCAAGGAAGGCTCGGTCAAGCGCATCATCTTGACGCGCCCGGCCGTGGAGGCTGGAGAAAGCTTGGGTTTTCTGCCCGGCGATCTTCAAGAAAAGGTTGACCCCTACTTAAGGCCGTTGTATGATGCACTTAACGACGTTCTGGGGCCGGAGCAAGTGGCCAAATCGCTCGAGCGCGGGCTCATAGAGATCGCGCCGCTCGCTTATATGCGGGGCAGAACGCTCGACGATTCGTTCATCATTTTGGACGAGGCTCAGAATACGACACCGGAACAGATGAAGATGTTCCTTACCCGGCTCGGCTTTGGTTCGAAGATGGCTGTCACCGGGGATATCACGCAGATCGATTTGCCCACAGGCAAAAAATCGGGGCTCGTGGAGGCCCAGAACATTTTGCGAGGGCTTGAGGATATTGGCTTTATGTATTTCACCGAGCAAGACGTCGTACGGCACTCGTTGGTTCAGAAAATTATCAACGCCTATCAATCTGGGAGCTCGGGATCTTGAAATGGAAATTTTAGAGGGGATTTGAACTTCCATGATCAAGAACGAAGCCATCATGAAGAGCAAATTTCATTATCGGGTAATGGGTTGGAAGGTTAGCGCCGTCGTGCGCTTTCTTCTTTTTTTCGTCTTTGCGCTCGTTTTCTATTTCGCATTGTCCGGCAAGCTGATTCCGGAAACCTACGATATTACGAAAGGTTCAATCAGCGACCGCACGATTTACGCCCCCAGACAGATTGAGGACGCCAGCGAAACCGAGAAGGCCAAAGAAGAGGCGGCCAGTGCCGTCCAGCCGGTATATCAGGTAGTGTCGATTCGCAACGGCGGTATTGTAGACGCCCTGTTCGCCAAGATCCAGCAGATCAACGGGGACGAAGATGTAAGCGCAGCGGACAAAGTGAGCATTTATCGGACCGTTCTTCCCGCGTTGGTCAGCGATTTCGAGGCCGGCGAAGTGAAGGGTTTAATATCGATCGGGCAATACAGCGATGCGCTGCTCACGGAGATGCAGAAGCGGTTGAATGAGCAATTGTACCGCATTCCTGAAGAGACGTTTTTTAAATTTCCAAAATTAACGCAGAAAGACCTGACCGAGATGGAGCCGGTGGCCAAGGACATTGTCGCCAAGCTGATGAACGACCAGATCGTCGACGCCCAGACGGCGCGGGCCAAGGTGGCGGAGTTGGTCAATTCGTCGTCGCTCTCCAAGGCGGCGTCCCGCGAGCAGGTACAAGAGATCGTCCGGGCGTCGCTCACTCCGAACAAGTTTTTCGACCAGAGAGCGACGGATCAAGCAAGGACGGACGCGCGGGAGAATACGAAGCCGGTTTACATCAACAAGAACGATATTTTGGTGCAAAAAGGTGACGTTATAAGCGACGAAATTTATCAACGGCTCGATCGGCTCGATCTATTGAAGAGCAAGGCGAACTACTGGCCTGAGCTGGGCCTGGCCATTCTCGTGCTGATCATTGTCGCGCTTCTTTTTACGTACATCCGCCAGAACGAGCTCGCGATGTACGCCAACAACGTACCGTTGTTGATGTTGCTGCTTATCTATTTCCTGACGATTGTGGCCATGAAGATCGTCTCGATGGTGCAAAGCCTCGAGTATCCTTTTATCGGGTACATCGCCCCGGTGGCGATGGGCAGCGTGCTGATCACGATTCTGATCAACGAACGAATGGCGTACATTTCCGCTCTATTGTTCGGAGTGCTGTCCAGCATTATTTTCAATCTCGACCATGAACAAATGTTTGACTTCCGCTTCGGGCTCGTCTTTATCGTCGCTTCTTACATTGCGATATTTTCCATACAGCGCGCGAACCGCAGAGCTACGATCTTGCGTGCCGGCTTGCTCGTCTCCTTGTTCTCAGCGGTGAGCGTCGCTGCGATCATCCTTCTGCACGATCACAGCTCCAAGGTGCAGATGATGTATACGGAGGGCTTTGCCATTGCCGGAGGATTGCTCACCGCTGTTCTGGTCATCGGCTTGATGCCGTTCTTCGAGGCGTCTTTCGGCATTCTGTCGCCGCTCAAGCTGCTGGAGCTGTCCAATCCGAACCATCCTTTGTTGCGCAAGCTGTTAACCGAGACGCCAGGCACGTATCATCATAGCGTCATGGTCGGCAATTTGTCGGAAGCGGCGGCTGAATCGATCGGGGCGGACGGGTTGCTGTGCCGTGTCGGCTCGTTCTATCACGATATCGGCAAGACGAAGCGGCCGAGTTATTTTATCGAAAATCAGACGAATATTGAAAATCCGCATGACCGGATCGACCCGGGATTAAGCAAATCGATCATTATCGCCCACGCCCGCGACGGGGTGGAGATGCTCAAGGAATACAAGATCCCGAAGGCCATTCGCGATATCGCTGAACAGCATCACGGGACGACGTTGCTGCAATTTTTTTACCACAAGGCGCAGAAATTGCGGGAAGGAACGGAAGGCAAGCCAATCAAGGAGAGCGACTACCGGTACTTCGGACCGAAGGCACAGACGAAGGAATCGGCAATCGTCGGCATTGCCGATTCGGTGGAGGCGGCGGTGCGATCGCTGCGCAACCCCACGATCGAGCAGATCGATACGATGGTGCAGAAGATCATCAAAAGCCGGCTCGACGACGGCCAGTTCAACGAATGCGATCTGACGCTGAAGGAGCTCGACATCGTCGGCAAGACGCTGAAGGAGACGCTGCTCGGCATCTTCCATTCACGCATCGAGTACCCGCCGGAGTTGAACAAGAATGACGAGCTTAAGGGAGCGAAGGAAGCATGAGTTTGACGCTGGTGTGGAGCAATGACCAATCCGCTGCGGAGATTGGCGACGGATTGATCGGCAAGCTGGAGCAATTGCTGGAGATCGCCGGCGAGGCCGAAGGGATCGACCGGGGCGAAGTGGCGCTGACGTTCGTGGACAACGAGGCGATCCGCGAGCTGAACCGCGACTATCGCGGGCTGGATCAGCCGACGGACGTGCTGTCGTTCGCGATGATGGAGATCACCGAGGACGAGCGGGAGATGGTCGGCGACGCGGAACTGTCGGACGAGCCGGACGGAGCGGATGAATCGGATGAGTCCGATCACTTAGAAGAATCGGAGGAAACGGGTGGGCCGGACGAGTTGGAGCCCGGTCAGGAATATGCCGACTTATTGGGCGATATCGTCATTTCGGTGCCGAAGGCGATCGCACAAAGCGAGGAATACGGTCACTCATTGGAACGCGAGCTTGGATTTTTGTTCGTGCACGGCTTCTTGCACCTGATCGGGTACGATCATCAAGACGAAGTCACTGAGCGCGAAATGTTCGAATTGCAAGAGCGGATTTTGCTTAAGGCGGGTTTAACGCGTTGATTGACGTACGTAAAGCGCTGCGCAGCTTTCGTTACGCCTACGAAGGGTTAAGGTACGCGCTGCGTACCCAGCAAAATATGAAGTTTCACTTCTTCGTCTCGTTCGCCGTGCTGCTGCTGGCTCTTTGGCTGCATTTGCCGCGAACCGATATTATGCTGCTGCTGTTGGCCGTTACGTTGGTCGTCGTCACGGAATTGATTAATACCGCCGTGGAGAAGGCGGTCGATCTGGCCATGCCGACGACGCATCCGCTTGCCAAAATTGCCAAGGATGCGGCAGCGGCGGCGGTTTTGGTTACGGCGATTTTCGCCGCGATCATCGGGATGATCGTGTTTTATCCGCCGATCGATGCTTGGTTCCACTTTATGGCAGGTGAGAGGGGCGGATTGTCGGCCAGCGTCATTTGGGTGCTGCTCGGGTTGGTTGCGCTAACCGTCGTAGCCATCGAGACACGCTTTTCCGACCAAGGCCAGTTGGTCCGTCCCAGCCTGTTCGCGGCGTTCGCCTTCGCGGTGGCGACTCTGATAACGTTCATGGTTCGCGATACTTTGGTGTTCCTGCTCGTATTTACACTGGCGTTTCTGGTAATCCTTGTCATGTACGATAAGAAAGGACGGACTCTTCCGTCACTTGCCGTCGGCTCGCTGATTGGCGTGGCGATTACGGCAGTGGCTTATTATTTGGCGATACGGTGATTCAATGGGATCAATGTACGAAGCGGAAGGAAGTGATAGCCGGTGACCGAACAACAAGCGGCTCAATTGCGGCAAGCGGCGGCTGATGCACGGCAGCGGGCTTATGCCCCGTACTCGCATTTTCATGTCGGCGCCGCTGTACTGACAGCCGACGGCCGCGTGCTCGCCGGCTGCAACGTGGAGAACGCCGCCTACGGCTCTTGCGTTTGCGCGGAGCGCATCGCCTTGCTTCGCGCCGTGGCGGAAGGCGAGGCGCCGGGCACCTTCCAGGCGCTGGCTGTCACCGCCGACACGGAAGAGCCGGTGACGCCGTGCGGGGAATGCCGCCAAGTGATGGCCGAGCTGTGCCCGTCTGACATGCCGGTCATCTTGTGCAACGTTGCCGGCGATACGAGAACCGTCACCGTCGCCGAATTGCTTCCTGGCAGCTTCGGTCGCGCCAGCTTACTATCCAGCTAGACTAGCAATCGTTCGAGTAATAAATGCTGTTTTTTTGGGCAAATAGCGACGCTTGTAATCGTTACAGTTCTCATCGCCGCTCTTGAACAGTTATTTGTTGCATCTGCCCGCCAATGGAGGAAAATCATGAACCGCAAAACCTATAAATCCGGCTTCGTCGCGATCATCGGGCGGCCCAACGTCGGCAAGTCGACCTTGCTCAACCAAGTCGTCGGCCAAAAAATCGCCATCATGTCCGACAAGCCGCAGACGACACGCAACAAAATACACGGCGTCTATACAACGGATACGACGCAAATCGTTTTTCTAGACACGCCGGGTATCCACAAACCAAAGTCGAAACTCGGCGACTACATGATCAAAGCGGCTAAGAGCTCTCTTGAAGAAGTCGACGCCATCCTCATGCTCGTCGATGTGGCGGAAGGCTTGGGCGGCGGCGACAGGTACATCATCGAACAGCTGAAGGCGATTACGACTCCGGTCATCCTTGTTCTGAACAAAATCGACCAGGTGCACCCGGAAGCGCTGCTTCCCATCATCGCCGCTTACAAAGAACTGTACGATTTTGCCGAGATCATCCCGGTTTCCGCTCTGCTTGGCAATAACGTCAACACACTGCTTGAGCAAGTGACCAAATACTTGTCGGAAGGACCGCAATATTATCCCGCCGATCAGGTCACCGACCATCCCGAGCAATTCATCTGCGCCGAGCTCATTCGCGAGAAAATTCTTCAGCTTACCCGAGAGGAGATCCCCCATTCCATCGCCGTGTCGATCGAGGAGATGCGTCCCACGGAAGCGGGCAAAGTTTATATCGGAGCACTGATATACGTCGAGCGCGACTCGCAGAAGGGCATCATCATCGGCAAGCAAGGCGCCATGCTGAAGGAAGTCGGTCTGAAGGCGCGGCAAGACATCGAAGCTCTGCTCGGCTCGAAAGTTTTTCTTGAATTATGGGTGAAAGTGAAGAAAGATTGGCGCAACCGCGAACGCGTCCTGCAAGATCTCGGATACCGCCACGAGTAAGGGTTAGGAGGCAGCAGCCCGGTTTCTTAGAAAGTCCGATGAAAGGCAGCACCTTCCACTAATTGCATCGCATAGATTGCGTTTCGCCTCCGCATCCTAATTGATGTACATGTTGAGTCATAATGGAGAGGATGATGAAACACATGCGCGACTTTTCCTGGAAGGTGTTCTCGATGACCGGAGACTTGGATGCTTATATGCTTTATAAACAAATGGCGAATCGTCAGGACGACTACGAGATGAGCCTCGATGATGAACGGGAAGCGGAAGCGGACGAGGACCAGTACGATTTCTTGAACCTTTCTTGAAGAGTTCTTGAATCGTTCTTGCACCGTTGGAAGCTGTATGGAAGAGGTAGAGCGGCATGCTGTACACAATCGAAGGCATAGTCATTCGCAGCTTCGATTACGGGGAAAGCAATAAAATCATAACGTTATACACACGCGAAACCGGTAAAGCTGCAGTGATGGTTCGGGGGGCGAAGAAGACGCAAAGCCGCCATACAGCCATTGCGCAGCTTTTTACCGTAGGTTTATTTACTTTCTATCTCTCCCGGACGGGCACCATGGGGACGCTAAACAGCGGCGAACTCATCGAATCCCACCACGCGCTTCGTTCCGACCTTCACATGGCTGCCTATGCCTCCTACCTAGCGGAATTGACGGATCGGCTCGTCGCCGACGATGCCGCATATCCGTATCTATTCGACCAGCTTGCCGCAGCGCTCAATTCTCTTGAAGAAGGTAAAGATGCAAGAATCATAGCGAACGTTTACGAGTTGAAAATGCTTGAAATCGCCGGTTACACCCCGGTTTTCGATAGATGCGTTTCCTGCGGTAGCGGCGCAGAAGCCGGCCGCTCTCCCGACGCCTCAACTGGCAACCCGGACCAGATCCACGGATCGATCAGCGCCACAATGGGTGGTTGGCTCTGTCCCCGATGCCGCGAGCAAGACCGCCAGGCGCTCCCCGTCTCGGT
>JAJFMO010000606.1 GCA_020697475.1 Paenibacillaceae bacterium
CACACAACCGATTGAAGAACCGGGAAGACCTGGTGAGCTGTTGCAGATTTTCAAGATGATCGATGCGGAAAAGACGTTGATGTATTCGTCAGATTACCCGCATTGGGATTTCGACAATCCGAAACTGGCATTTCCTCCGATGCCTCGCGACCTGAAAGAAAGGATTTTATCGGGAACAGCCGCGGAACTATACGGATTGACTCTTAAAACCGATGATCCGGAGGCGAGAGGTTGATGGAACGTTATCCGGTGGCGGGAATCGATGAACTGTCCGACGGCGATCATAAGATCATAGAAGTGAGAGGATTACAATTCGGACTCTATCGAATCAACGGCCAATATTATGCTTGGCGCAATGTTTGTCCGCACCAAGGGGCGCCTGTATGTCAGGGTAAAGTATGCGGGACAAGTCTGCCGTCAATGGTCTATGAGTACAAGTACGGACGAGAGAATGAAATCCTTCGCTGCCCGTGGCACGGCTGGGAGTTTGACTTATTGAACGGCGAACATTTGGTGGACCCAGACACAAAATTAAAGCAGGGCAAGCTTGCAATAGGAAACCGAAATAATGAAAATCTTGAACCCGGCCTGCTCGAAACGGATCAAGAATTGATTTACCTTTTGTTATGAAAATTAACTGTATATACCAATAAAGGAGGGTGTTCGTTGGTTATAAAATGGATTCAATGGGTTCTGCTGTCGGTCATGTTAATGGTGGCGGCCGTTGGTTGCGGCGGAACCTCGCCAGCCGAGAAGCCTGGCCCATCGGGCAATACGACAACGAAGCCTACCAATACGGAGCCGGTCACGTTGACGTTGTATCCGATGTATTCAGGCGGGGATGATTTTGTTCAGAAGGTTATCGTCGATCCGGTGACCAAGAAGTTTCCGAATGTGTCTTTTAATGTAATCAAGTACGGGGAACCCAATCAGGAGAAAGTATTTCAGGGATTTCTGGCAGGGGGCACGGTTCCCGATATTATGATGGTCAACTTCGGGACGGTACGGGTGTTGAAAGAACTGCAAATCGCGGTCGATCTGTCCGAGATGATCAAGAAGAACAAGGTCGACACCTCCAACTTTACTCCGCAGGCGATCAAAGCGATGTTGACTTATGGGGACGGCAAAGCGCTGTTGGCGCTCCCTTATTATTTGAATTTGCAAACGCTTATGTACAACAAAGATATTTTTGATAAATTCGGCGTACCTTATCCCAAGGACGGTATGACCTGGAAGCAAGCAACCGAGCTGTCCAAATCGTTGGCCAGAACAGAAAATGGGGTGCAATATTTGGGTCTCCAACCAGGCCGTCCTCATGGAATATCCACCCAACTCGGCCTAGATTACCTGGATCCGAAAACCGGCAAAATTAATGTCAATACCGATGGATGGAAGCAGGTTTTCAACATGCTGAAAGGAATCTATTCGATTGAGGGCAATTTACCGAAGGATACTTCCCTATTCAATGACAGTTATAAAGCGATGATTGTCAATCGGGTACAGGCAATGGGATCCGTGTGGTGGAACGGAATTATCCCCAGAGTTCAGAAGGTGCTTGATTCGAATGCGGAATTCAATTGGGACATTGTGACGGAACCGACCTTTGAGCAAGCCCCTCATGTGGCGCCTTACCTCAATCAATTCGCATGGTCGATCTCCGCTCAAAGCAAACATCAGGATTTGGCGTTTGACATTATCCACTACTTAACATCGCATGATATGCAGATAGAACTTGCAAAAAGCGGCCAAATTCCGTCCTTAAATGACAAGTCGGTTCAGAGCAGACTGGGTGAGAACATTCCTTGGTTGAAAGGAAAGAATCTGCAAGCGTTGTTCAAGGATCAATATACGTTACCTATGACACCGATTACACAAATTCCTGCAGGTACAATGATGAACAAAACGTATGCGGACATCATGTACAGGAATGTGGATGTAAACACCGCGTTGCGCCAGTTGGATGAAGCGATGAACAGTGCGATGCAGGAAGCCAAGTAATACGCGGGTTTTGTTGACAAATTGTTAGCTTTCCATAAACTCTCGCACATAGAAGAAGGCCCGGCAAAATCCTGAACAGAGCGCGACAACAAGCCATTGAACTCGTCGTCCGACTGCCCGGCGCTCAAGCCTTCCGACAGCGCGCGTGAGAAGCTGGCGATCAATCCGTGATTTCGAGCCAGCTTTTCGTTGGCTTCCTCTTGCGAGTAGCCGCCGGACAGCGCGACCACCCGGACCACATGCGGATCATTCATCAAATCGCGGTAGAAATTGTCTTCCGTCGGGATCGTCAGCTTGAACATGACCTTGACGCTCGAGTCGAGAGCGGCCAAGTGGCGGACAAACTCCTCTTTCAGAATCTTTTCCGACTGAGCTTTGTCCGGGCTGTTAATGTCCACTTCCGGTTCAATGATCGGCACGAGACCCGCTTGAGCGATTTGCTTGGCCAAGGCAAACTGTTGATCGACAACTTTGCGAATGCCGGCGGCGTTCGCTTCTTTGATCAATGAGCGCATTTTTGTCCCGAAAATATGACGTTCCACCGCGCGTTGCAGCAGATCGTCCAGACCGGGGATCGGCTTCAGAGCTTGAACGCCGTCTTCCAAGTCGGCAAGCCCTTTGTCCACCTTCAGGAAAGGAACGATCCCTTTCTTCTCCCACAAAAAATCCGCCGTCCGCAGTCCGTCGATGGTACGGTCCATCGTGTTCTCGAACAGAATCGCGCCCAGGATATGCCGGGAATCAAATGCGGGGCTCTTGATAATTCGCGTCCTCATCTCGTGCACCAATGCATACATCTCTTCCTCATTGGAATAACGGTTTTCCGGAACTCCATATTGCAGCAAAGCCTTGGGCGTACTTCCGCCGCTTTGGTCCAGTGCCGCTATAAAGCCTTGTCCATTCTGCATCCGTTCCAGTTGTTGCAAATTCATCGATCGTTTCTCCTCTCGTTGGTTGCCGCTGCAGGCCAGCCTGCCAGCATCACTCTCACCACCCACTATATCATTCTTTCCGAAAAATGCACCAACCGCCGCTCATCCGCCGATTGCCGGGCCATCAAACACGCCTCCGTTGACAGGAACGCATCCTCCGCGCTGACGCGACCGGCTGCTCCTGAGCGAATTTGCCGAATAAAGTCCGCGAAAATCTCCTCTTCCGGCAACAAAGGCAACTCCCTCGTGCCGGACTGTTCCCCATTGGTGAGCCACACGCGGCCCCCGACAACTTCAAGGACTCCCTCGCTGCCGGCGATGCGGATTCGGTCGTCCCCATGGCTGTCGGCATGTTCCGGGCGCAAATAATCAATACTCACCGTGGCCATCACGTCATTCGACATCGTAAAATGACACGCCGCCGTCGTCTCCAGCTCCCCATGACCGCGGTTGGATCGGGTGGAATGCGAGGCGTACACCGTTTCGAACGTTCCGCCGCTGAACCAACGCAGCCAATCGATCGCGTGAATCCCGACCCAGGGGATCGTCCCTCCGTACGTTTCCCGGCGATGGAAGGAGGGTCCGCGCGTACCCAGCTTGTAAGACTTCTGCGCATGCATCAGTCGGATGTCTCCGACCGCCCCCTCCTGTACCGCTTGCCAGGCGGTAAGAAAAGGAGCCGTGTACCGGATGCCAAACATCGCAGACAGCTGGACGCCGAAGCGGGCGTGCAACTCCCTCATCGCATACAAATCTTCCAATGTGGTGGCGAGCGGTTTTTCAATGAATAGGTGAATGCCACGCCGCAATACCTCGGCAGCGACCTTTGCATGATCGCCGAAATGGCAAGCGATCGCAACGACATCCGGCTTCACTTGATCAAGCATATCCCGGTAATCGCCATATAAGCGAAGCTCGTCGGCAACCCCTTGACGGGTAGCGGACATCAACACTTTCTCCACACTTTCCCCCGGGGAACCCGGCGCCGCCCCGACGAGCCGCGCTTGCCGCACCATTTTTAACCCGTTGATGACATAATTGATATGACCTGTCGCGCCAATTACGCACACTTTCATATAATCTGTCCTCCACCGATAGACTTTTGTCCATCGTCAAATTATAGTGTTAGTATAACTGAACAAGTGGAAGGCGGGAACCTGATCAATGAATTCTTCTGTGCAAAATGAACCGTTAAACCTTTATCCAAACCGGAGCCCCAATGTGCTGTGGGTATTCGGCGATCAACTGCGGGCGCAAGCGCTGGGATACCGCGGCGACACGAATGTGCGCACCCCCAACATCGACAACATGGCCCGCTGGGGCA
>JAJFMO010000150.1 GCA_020697475.1 Paenibacillaceae bacterium
CGCTTCGATCAGCCCGGCAAGCACGTTAGGATCTTTCTCGGAGAGCAGCTGGTCGCCGAGTATCTTCAACACGTCCTCCCGGAAAGGAAGCTGCTGCAAGGCGAGAACCGTAAAAATCCGCACATCCGGGTCCATGTCGTCGATGTGCGACTTCAGCGTCGCGAGCGCCGCGTGCCCGAAGGCAGGAAACAATTCGATAGCGAGATTCCGCGATGCCGCCTCGTCCGAGTACAGCAGCTCGGCGAGCAGCGATGTGCCTTGTTCAGGCGGCAACCCGATCACTTCCGTCCCCAAATATTCCAGCACGTCCGGTCTGAGCGAAGTCTGCAGTACCGCAAGAATATATTCCGGCTTCTCCCCGGCGGGAAGTTCAGACAAGCCATCGCCGATCGCACCGATATTCCCGGTCTGACAGTAAAACCTGAACTGCTTATACTCCATAGCCCAGCACCTCCTTCACGATGACTTTCCCAATCTGGTAGGAAGGGAGGACGTGCTCCGCTCCGCCTTGCTCCACCGCGGCTTTCGGCATCCCGTATACGACCGCTGTCTGTTCCGATTCCGCGATTGTCATCCCGCCCTTCCTGCGGATTTCCGTCATACCTTGCGCACCGTCGACGCCCATTCCCGTCAGCAGTACGGAAATAATCATATGGGCAGGAAGGTTCTCCGCCAGCGAATGCAGGCTGACATCGACTGAAGGCCGGAAGGCGGTGTTCGCCGGCAATGAGCGAATCGCGATACGCAGCTGCATCTTGCCGATCACTTTCTCGATGTGCATATGCATACCGCCGGGAGCCACATAGAGCACACCGGGCTCCACCAGCATCCGGTGGGCGGCTTCCACGACCCGAAGCTTCAGCTTCTGGTTCAGCCGCTCGGCGAACGAAGAAGTGAACAACGACGGCATATGCTGGACAAGGAAGATCGGCGCCGGGAAATCTCGGGGGATGTCCTGCAGCACGTCCATGATCGTCTTCGGGCCGCCGGTGGAAGCTCCGATCATCACCGCCCGCCGATAAGGGTAATCCGTTTCCGAGGCGCGGGCGGCGGACGGCGCGGTGTCGCGCAAGTCCACCTCCCGCCGGGAACGTCCCATAGCGGACGCCAAGATCCGCTCCTTCAGCTTGCGGATGAGCCCTTCCATCTCATCCGGCCCCAAATACTCCGGCTTGGTCACATAATCGAAAGCGCCCAACTCCAGCGCTTCGAAAGTGATCAGCGCCCCCTTGCGCGAATACACCGACAAAATAATAATCGTACAGGGGGTCAAATCCAGGATATACTGCATCGCG
Organism: Paenibacillaceae bacterium; assembly: GCA_020697475.1. Classification (GTDB taxonomy): domain Bacteria; phylum Bacillota; class Bacilli; order Paenibacillales; family NBRC-103111; genus JAJFMO01. Next base: position 1,296 of record JAJFMO010000150.1, read on the forward strand.
GTAATCCCGTCCATCTCAGGCATGTGGATGTCCATGGTGACGACGTCGGGCCGCAGCTTGACCGCCTTCTCCACTCCTTCCCTGCCATCGCGCGCGACACCGATCACTTCAAACCTCGGATCACTGGACAATCTTGCTGTCAATTGCTGCCGCATTAACGCCGAATCATCGACGATAAGCAGCCTGATGGGTCGATTCACGAATGTTCACCTTGTCTCCCTTCCGCAGCGCCAAGCGCGCCTTGCGGAGTGTTAGGGCAGCAACTTTTCCGGGGCAATCAGCGGGGTAATCTCCTCGCCCTCACCGCGGCAGTATACCCCGCCGAACCACGCTTGGTCCCACCCGGGGAATTTACCCCCCATCTCCTGAACTTGCCCTGGCGACGCCCCCAGCACCCGGTCGATACGATCAACCGCCAAGCCGATCAGCTTGCCGCGCGCCTCCGTCACGATGAGATGGCGGTATTCCGGCCCGGACGCTGCCTCTTCCTCCAATGCAGCCGCCGTATCCAGCACTGTCACAAGTTGTCCCCGAATGTTGGCAATCCCTGCGATCGAACGTTCAGCGTTTGGAATCGGAGTGAAAGCCGCCAGACGCACCACTTCTCTCACAGTATCCGCCGGCATGCCCAGCTGTTGGCCGTTCAATTGGAAAAACAAGTATAAGCGGTTCCGATTGTCCGCCGCCTCGCCTTCTGCACCGAACTGCCCAGTCAACGTGTTGGCCCGAATCACGGACGCAAGACCCGGGTGCTCCAGCAGTTGCGCAAGGTTCAGAAGAAATAAAGGTTCGGATGCCCTGCCGGCGGGAACCACGCACTGAATGTAGTCGGAACGAAGGTTCATCGACTCCGGAATGTGAAGGACCGAAGCCGGGCACTCCGCGACATCCCTCACCGAGTCGACGGCAATCCCGACAAGACACGTCTGCCCTGCTAGAATGGGCTCCAGCACGATCACCCGATCGGGGAGAGCGGAGCTCACCCGGCCTTGGATCAGCCATGCGCCAAGCAGGATCGGGAGCATCCGCCCACCGGGGTACATCCCGAAACCAAGCACGCCCTCCGACATTCCCGCCAGCGGCTCCAACTGATCCGGATACGGCAGAATCTCCCGAACTTGTCCGATCGGGAGCCCGTACCACTCTTCGCCTACTATAAACTTGAGGATTTGATCGTTCTCCCGGTGTTCTTCCTCGCCGAGATCCGCCGCAAGGCGGGAACTTTGGGTAGCAGCCGACCCGCTTCCGATCCACCTGTTCCCGGACCCGCTTCCAGCGAACTCCTTGGACGACAACTCCTGCAATTTGTCAAAAATAAGGCGGATATTCAACAGTCGAATGATCGAATCGCCCATTTTGACATATCCCAGAACTCTGTTTTGCTCCACCGGACCCGACGAACTGTATTGGCTGTCCTCGACAGCCGCCACTTCGTCCAGCTCATCGACCATAAACCCTGCCAACTTCTGCTCGTGACGTACAACCAGCACCCGGCTTGTCGGCGGCTGCTCGCCGCTTCGGCCCGCAACCCAGGCTCTGCCGTTAACAACGGTCAGAATGGCGCCGCGAAGGTTGATCAACCCTTCCACATAGCACTCCGAACCGGGGATTCGGGTGACCTGCTGCGCTTGTACGACGGACGAGACGGCAGAGACGGGGAAAGCGTACTTCCGCCCCTCCAGCCAAAATGTCACGAGCTGCGCAGGTGCAGGCTTCTCATAGCTGTCCGTCGCGACGGACAAGTCCTCCCCGCCCCCGCTACGCATAGAAATTGTCGGCCATATTGGCGATCTCCTCAATCGCTCGGGACAGCTCGTTAATGCCGACATTCTGTTCTTGTCCGGCATGCGAAGCTTGCCTGCACGACGCTGCCGCTTCGGCCGCCGAGGAAGCCACTTGCTCGACGACGATCTTCGACTCGGCTACCGCGCTCTCCGCCTCTTGCAGGCTGGGGATGATCTCGCCGACGTTGTGAATCATCCGCCGAAGCTCCTCCTCGATTCTCCCGGATTCGGTGACAATTCGCCGCGATTTCTCCACCTCGAACCGGGCGGTCTCCTTGGCTGTCTGAAGATCGCGGATCACGTTCGATACCTGATGTCGGATCATGTAGATGACGTCCTTGATGCCCTCGGCGTTGCCGGCCGTCTCCTGCGCCAGATTGCGGATATCCACCGCAACCAGTGCGAACCCGCGCCCGAATTTGCCCGCGCCCGCCGCTTCTATCGCCCCGTTGACAGCCAAAAGATTCGTTTGGATCCCGACCCGGTCGATGATGTTGACGATTTTCTCCACTTTGCGGATTTGTTGTTCCAAGAGCATCAGGTTCTTTAAATTCCCGTCCAGGCTGGATAAGGCGTCCGTTATGCTGTCAATCATCGTTGCGGTATGCTGCTTCCCTTCTTCATACAGTCCGGAGACTTCCCGAAAATTTTTCTCCAACTGTGCCGCGTTCGTGGAAACTCGGCCGGCCGCCGCGCTGATTTGCACGATCGCCGCGGCTGACTGCTCCGTCGCAGCCGACTGCAATTCCGCACTGCGATCAATATTGTTGATCGCCTCCATGATTTGCTGCGACGAATGGGTGGCTTCTGTGATCGACGAGGCAAGTTCCTCGGCAGCTGACGATAAAATTTCCGCCGATTTGCCCAAATTTTTACTCGTCGTCAACTCTTCCGTCAGTTCCGCCAACTCGAAGGCGCTGTGATTGATGTCGTCCAACGCTCTGGCTTGCTCCTCTATCGCCTTCAGCGCCTGTCCCGAATTGACCGCCTGCTCCTCGGCGGCTTGGGCGATTGTCCTTGCCCCGTTCTCAAATTCGTTCACCCCGGAAGTGAAGACCAGCATGCTTCCTGCCAATTCCTTCGCGCTCTGAACGAACACGCCCACCTTCGCGCCGATCGAACGAAGCGTTTCTGCGATGCGCCTGCCCTTCTCGATCTCTTGCAAGGATGCCTGCTCAGCTGTGGCAATCGCCAGCACAATCGCCTTGATCTCCTGATTGAACTTCTCCACAACGTGTTTGATATCCCTGGCCGATTTCTCGGACGTTTCCGCCAGCATGCGAACCTCGTCGGCCACCACCGCGAATCCGCTTCCATGGTCTCCCGCCCGAGCCGCCTCGATCGCCGCGTTGAGAGCCAATAAGTTGGTCTGATCAGCCAGATTGACAACGGTTAAAATAATTTCGTCGATTTCCTTGGCTTGATGCTCCAGGTCGGAAATTTGCCTGGCTGAGTCCGAGCTCTTGGCCGCCACTGCGGCTACCCCCTCGATTAACCGGCTGATATCGGTCGACGAGGCCGTCATCATCTGCTGTACGTTCAAGCTGGTATCCATAAACAAAGCGACGTTGTCGGAAATTTGTTTAATATTTTCCGTAATCCGCGTGATCGATTGCGAGCTTTCCTCGCTGGCCGCGCTGGCTTGTTCCGCCCCGGCAGCGAGTTGTTCAAGCGATTGCTTCAATTGCAAGATGGCGGACTGCGATTCTTCGACGCCGGCGGACAATTCCTGGCTCGTCGTCGCCAGCCGCTCGGACAGCTGCTGTTGCTTGGCCATCATTCTTGCTCGTTGCCTCTGTTCCTGCAATCTCTTGGAAGTCAACGCTTCCGCAGCCTCCTGACTCATGTTCCCTTCGCGCGAGTCGCGGCCGAGCGTCTGCCCGATCGTGGGCGGCGACTGCAGCGTTCTCTTCTCATTCATCCTGCTTCCCTCCATCGTCTTGATTGCCGCTCCCTTGCCGATACGGCAAAGTGATCGCGAAGATCGTCCCTTCGTTCAGCTTGCTGCGAACCGTAATATGACCGTTGTGCTTCTGAATAATTTGATAGCTGATCATCAGGCCTAAGCCCGTCCCCTTCTCCTTGCTGGAATAGAATGGCTCACCCAGCCGGGGAATCCGGTCTTCGGGAATTCCGCTCCCGTTGTCGGCGATGCTGATCACGAGCGTATCGCTACCCCGCTGCTTGACGGCAAAATGGATTACGCCCCCTCCCGGCATCGCTTCGATCGCATTTTGAATCATATTGATCAGTACTTGCTTGATCTGATTCTCATCGCACTCCACAATGGCATCTTGCAGAGAAAAATCGGTTTGAATCTGGACGTTGTACATAATCGCTTTCGTCTCCATAAGGGAGAACACCTGCTTGGCCAGAACGAGAAAGTCGGTAGGCTCGAATTTGGCGACCTGCGGCTTGGCGAGCATTAAAAACTCGCTGATGATCGACTCAATGCGTTCGACTTCCGACAACATCAGAGGGTAGTAAGAGTTGTTCGGCTCTCCGGACAACAGCATTTGGGCAAACCCTTTGAGCACGGTCAACGGATTTCTCACTTCGTGGGCGACTCCGGCGGCCAACTGTCCAACAGCGGACAGCTTGTCCGACTTGCGCAGCAGCTCCTCGGCTTCCCGCTTCTGCGTCACGTCCTGCAACTGCATGATGTAATTCAGCGGGCGCCCATCCACATCCCGAACGAGGGTGATGCTGAGAACTCCCCATACCGTCTGTCCGGTGCGATGAACAAACCTTCTCTCAATCTCGCAACATTGCACTTCTCCAATAATCAATTGGGTGCAACATTCGAGATAGGAAGCGGCATCGTCCGGGTGAATCAGGTCGGTGAACGGCAAACCCTCCACCACTTGGTCGGACAGGCCGAGCGTCTCGCTGAGGGCGTAATTCATCTCCTGGACTTTCCCGTTGATCGAGACAAGAGACATGCCCACCGCCGCATAATGAAAGGCCGAGCGAAACCTCTCTTCCATTTCTCTGGAATAGTCCAACTCAGCCCTTCGGTCGGTGATGTCTTCTATGTAATCGATGATAACGTAGCAGGAGCCCTCCCTCTCGATGTACGTGGTAAACACATTCACGTAGACGATCGTTTGGTCCTTCTTGAGTCCCTTGATCCGGCTGTTCTTGTTGCGCGAATGATGCGAGAAAAAATATTGCTCCACGTACAGCATTTCGAAGTGATCCGGACAGACGAGCTTGTCGAACTTCTCCCCCAACAATTCCTGTTCCTCGAATCCGAAAATATTCAACAGCTGTCGGCTCACTTTGACAAATCTCTCATTCTCGAGAATGCTCATCTCGCCAACCCAATCCACCAACAGCCGATCCAGCTGCTCTTGCCGCGAATTGACCCGCATAAGCGGATTATCCATCCCCTATCAGCCCCAAACAATCGACATCTTAACCCCAAGTATATTGGTTAAATTCTCCTGTGTAAATGACAATGTCGGCAAAAAAGGTTGGCAGTATCGGGGATTTCAACCTTCTGCCAACGATTTGAGCTTGCGCAGCGACGGGAAAAGCACCATCCACAGCCCGGCGACGGCGATGGTGCCAAGGCCGCCAATGCAGGCGGCAGGCACTGCTCCAACCCAGCCGGCCAGCATGCCGGACTCAAATTCGCCCAGCTGGTTGGACGTGCCGATGAACAGCGAGTTGACGGCGTTCACCCGGCCGCGCATCTCATCGGGCGTCTGCAGCTGCACGAGCGAAGAGCGGATAACAACGCTGATGACGTCGGAGCCGCCGACGAAGGCGAGCGCGGCGAGCGAGACGATCAGATTCGTCGAGAGGGCGAACACGATCGTCGCAGCGCCGAATACGCCAAGCGCAGCAAATAGCGTTAGACCGGCGGCTTTCCTTAGAGGGAAGCGCGCAAGAACAAGCGACATCAATAGCGCTCCGATCGCCGGAGCTGTCCTCAACAAACCGAGACCGACCGGTCCGGTGTTCAGGATGTCCTGGGCGAAGATGGGCAAGAGCGCTGTCGCCCCGCCGAGCAGGACGGCGAACAAATCTAGCGATATCGTGCCGAGAATAAGGGGTTTGCGCCACACAAATTCGAGGCCGAGGAACACCGACCGCAAGGTGACGGGTTCCCGCTTCGTCGCGGTTAGTTTAAGGCGAATGGCGAAGGTGAGCACGCTCGCCGTCAGCAACGCCACCGTCGCCGTCCCATAGACGAACGCAGGACCCGCTGCATAGAGCAGACCGCCCAATGTCGGGCCCATGATCTGTGAAGTTTGCCCGACCGAAGTTGTCCAGGCAATCGCCTTCTGCAACAGCTCCCTCGGGATCAATTGCGGCAACAGGGCGGAATTGGTCGGGCTCTCGAACGCCCGGCAAGAGCCGAGGATGGCCGCTGCCAAGTAAATTTGCCCGCTGCCCAGCCAGCCGGCCACCGTGCCGGTCAGCAACAGGATGGCGGTCGCTCCTTCGACGATCTGGCACAAGGTGACGATGCGGCGCCGGTCAAAGCGGTCGGCCACCTGACCGACCACCAGCGTGAGCAGCAGCATTGGCAGAAATTGCGCCAAGCCGACCAAGCCGAGGCTGAATGCGTCATGAGTTATGGCATACATTTGCCAACCGATGGCT
>JAJFMO010000151.1 GCA_020697475.1 Paenibacillaceae bacterium
AATCGGGCTCCGCCGAGCCGATCTGTTCGGGTGCGATCGCCGGCTCCTGCGGCAGATGGCTAAAGAGCAGCAGAAAGGCAATAGGAATCCATAACACGTACTTGAGCCACTTCCGTATTACGCAAATCACCTCCGGCGTCAATTAATTGATTTACATAATCAATTATATGAGCAGACGATCAAAACTGAAGCAGAAAATCCAGATCGACCGCCGGTCCGGTCTCAGAATGATCATGGCGATCACGGCGGGGGCGAATCTCTCGCGCTTTGAATTCGCGAATAAATTCGGCCAAACGCTGAATCGTCGTTTCGTACAGCTGTTTTCCCTTATCTTTGGTCGCCAAGCTGGGGTTCCCGGATACGCCGGTCAACGAAAACGTACTCCACCATTCCATCATCGAAACAGGGGGAGAATTTTGCAGTTCGTTCCAGTAATACTTCGATTCCGGCAACCCGTATTCGTCCTCGATCTTTTCTTTGCGGACCGCGTCCTCGTTCAAATGCAGGAGCATCGACGTCTCCCATTCGCATGCGTGGCCCATTCCGCCCAATGGCGATTCACGGATGTCCCCGGCCACGTCTTTCGCCAGATTGGTATGCATGATGGCGGCGCAAAGCGCTTGCCCCTTGCTTTCCAGCATGGTGTGCCTGGCCACAATGTCTAGATATGGCATGTTGGAACCGTGAGCGTTCAGCAAGATGATCTTCTTGAATCCGTGATAGGCCAGGCTGCGCGTAATGCATAAGCAATACTCGATGAACGTTCGGCCGCTGATCGTGATTTGTCCGGGAAAGTCCATGTGATGCGTATTGAAGCCATAGGCAATGTTCGGCATGACCAGCACATCGTCGGGTACAAGCTCGGCCGCGCCGACCGCCACGCTTCGTGCCAGAAAGTTGTCGACTTCGACGGGGAGATGCTTTCCATGTTGCTCAGTGGAACCGATAGGTATGATCACAACGCGTTGTTGCGAGATGGCAGTTTGCAGTTCTTCCCACGTCAGTTTGTCGTAATAGAAGCTAGGCAAGTTCACGGGTTCACCCCCTTATGGATTACAGCAATTGCCCGATACGGGGAATCGCGGCGTCATTTTGCGAATCGTAGAACACCATCTCGCGGATTTCCATATCGGTTAACGCTCCCAGCTTGGCCGGGTCGAGTTCGATGCCTAAGCCGGGCCGATCGCTCATGATCATTTTTCCCTGATTAAAAACAAGATTTTGCTGTAAAATGTCTTCTTCGTAATACTCATAATGCGTATCGTTGGCGAATGGGAAGTTCCGCGAGGCGGCGATCAGATGGGCGTTAGCCATCGTGGCGATGCCGGTTTCGGCCCAAGTTCCGGTGACGCACCAAATTCCGTTCTCGTTGGCCAATTCGACGATTTGCCGCGCCTTGAGCAAGCCTCCCGCCTCGGAAGGATATACGGTGAATGCAGAGACGGCACGGTGCTCAATCAGCTTCATGGCGCTGCGGAAATCGGTCAACGATTCGTCGGCCGTGATCGGAACCGAAACGGATCGACTCACCGTAGCCAACCCCTCGATATCGTAGTAAGGAGTAGGTTGTTCCACCAGCTGAAGGTTGTATTTCTCCATCTTGTTGATCGCTTTGATCGCAGTTGTTACGCTCCAGTTCTGGTTGGCGTCAACTCGCAGCTTAACATCGTCGCCCACGGCGGCGCGAATTTCCTTGATTCGGTTGACGTCGTACTCCACATCCCGACCGACCTTGATCTTCAGTTGCTTGAACCCGTTCGCGACGGAACGTTCCGCCTCCTTGGCGTTGACGAGCGGATCTTCGATGAACACGTAATCCGCGAATTCAACTTCCTTGCGGTAAAGCCCGCCAAGCAAATTGTACAGGGGAGTTTTCAAAATCTTCGCCTTCAAATCGAGAAGCGCCATGTCGATGCCGGCCAAGGCGTACAGGCCGATCTGCGACCAGTTGAGAATGTACTCCTCCAACCTGTGCAGAATCCATTCCGTCCGCATAGGATCGGCGCCGATCAGGAACGGCTTGAATTCCTTCTCGACGATGGCGCGGATGGTCGGAATAGTAGGTCCAACGCATTCGCCCAGACCGATCAGCCCTTCGTCGGTGACAATTTGAATGACCAGGGAAGGGGCGCTCCGTCGTGTCCCCCCGGACCACTTGGCCGGTTTCTTGAACGGGATCTTAACCGGGGTAGTCATGATATCAATAATGTTCAATGAAATATCCTCCGTTCGCCAAAAAAGATTTAATATGAGCCGATATTCTGATCATAATTCACACTGTCGGCAGTGTCAACTGAATTTGTTCGTATATATTCAAAAAGTAACGGAGTTAAGCAAAATAGTGATTGCAATACATGAAAACGTCGGTATAATAAAGGTTGAACCGACGGATATTCAGAATAAATGATCGAAATTGATCACTAATTGTAGAGACTGCGATTCGATCAAGGGAGTTAAGGATGCTAAACGCGGAGGGAGTTATGTACACAATGAAAAGACCAATGAAATGGCTCGTGGCAGTAATGATTCTGACTTTGATCCTGGCGGGATGCGGAAGCGGCAATTCGGCGCCCCAAGGGCAAGCAAGCAATGCCTCAGCGAAACCGGAAAGCGGCAACGCAAATGCTGCGAAAGAAACGGCGCCTGCACCTGTCACGCTGAAATTCAACAACAATAACAAACGTCTTACGGATGAGCAGTTCAAGCTGATGATCGCCGATCCGGTCAAGAAGAAATACCCGTATATTACCGTAGAGATGACCAAAAGGGACTTCAAAGACATTCAGAACATTCCGGTTGAAGGCAGCAATATGGATTTGACGAACTTCTGGGACGGGGAAATGTCGGGCTTTCTGGTGTACGATTTATTGACCGACCTGAGGCCTTATATTAAAAAGACCAATTTCGACCTGAACCGTTATCAGGAAAATATGATTGAACCGTCGATGGGCGGCAAAGGCGAAATTTATGGAGTTCCTTATTCTTACAATGCCGACGTTCTTTTCTATAACAAAGACTTATTGGACAAATTCGGCGTTTCTTACCCGAAAGATGGCCTCACCTGGGACGACATGGTGGATTACGGGAAAAAAATTTACCGGGTGGACAACGGCACGACGTATTACGGTTTCAACTACGATTCGGAATACCGGCTGTTTACCCCGCTGTCTCTTGGCGTCGTCAATGAGGCTCAGAAGAAAGCGATCGTCAATACGGATCAATGGGCCAAAGTAACGAACATGATGCTTGCTCTCGTTGACGCACAGGGAGGCAAACGGCAGGACAAGTTCAATCCCGAATTCCTCGAAAAACGGGTGGCGGCGATGGGCGTAAACGTGACCCAGGGCTTGATGAAAGCCGTTGCTGCCGAAAAGCAAGGGTTGAATTGGGACGTGGCGCAAGCGCCAAGCTGGAAGGAACGGCCGAATACGTTCGGTTTTGCCGATATCCATGAGATGGGCATTCTCAAAACAAGCAAGCATCCGGATGATGCGATGAAAGTGATTGAAGTTTTCCTGAGCGACGAAAATCAAAAGTTGTTTGCTTCCAAATACGCCATGCTTTCGCCGATGAAAGGAAACCAATTTACTGACGTATACGCCAAAGAGATTCCGGAGCTGCAGAACAAGCGGTTGTCCAGCATATTCAAGAGTCATCCGGCCAAGTTCCCGGAATTCGGTCTGGGCCAAACTTTCGATGCTTCACGGGCAATCTTGCGCAATCATATTTTTGATGTACTAGATCATAAAACAGACACGAACACAGCTTTGAGTCGGCGATTCGCATTATGTCAGGCCCGATTCGCATCAAACCGCTTTCGCACAACTTGCTCGGGTGGCCGGGGGTCGCAATCACGACTTGTACCGTTACATTCATTTCCATGAGCGGATCATTCCGCAAATCATCGAGGAGATTTCCCGATTCAAACCGGATTTTGTCGTCAACACCGGAGACATTATCCAAGGCAACTGCGACGATACGGCAACCGCCTTGCTGGAGATGGAAGAGGCGCTGCAAAGGTTTGAAAGATCGGGCGCTCCGGTATTTTACGCAGTCGGCAACCATGACGGCCACCCGCACAAAGAGCCCGTCAAACAGTTACTGTATGCGGCGAACAGCCGCTCCTTGGGGAGTCCGGTGGAACAAGGGTATTACCGTTTTGTCAAAGACCGTTCGCTGTTCATCGTCCTGGATTTCACGGAGTTTGAGTCGGGCGATGCCCAGGAAGCGTTCTTGCACGAAAGCTTGCAGGCGGGTGCCGAATATGAGCATGTATTTGTATTCGCCCACCCTCCGTTGATCCCGGTCATTCGACCCTTTTTCTCCAAGTACGATTTCGCGCACACCGTACTTTGCTCGCTGGAGGAACATCGGGTTGACGCCTACTTCTGCGGGCATACCCACAATCAGATCGCCTCGTTGCACCGCGTCGGGGATTATTGGCTGCCGCAATTGAAAAGCAGCATGATCGGCGAGCCGGAGGATGCGCCGGTGCGGATTCAGGATGTGCGCCGGTTGCTTCCGCGTGAAGACAATTGCGAACTGCTGTGGGGCTACATGGAAGATACGGCGCCGGGCTGGTGGATCGTCACGGTTGATGGAGGCAAGGTGACGGCGGATTGGTATACGTTAAGCCACTCGTTGAGCCACAAACGGGCGGTGGCCGGTCAGTTGACATGGGAGGACGGCGTGAAGGCCAATGCGACGATCGTACCGGAATTCGCCGCTCCTATCTCCCATGCGCGTCCGAATGCCGCCGAGATCGTATCCGTGCGGCTGCGGGCGGCGGGCTCTTCGTGCAACGCAGAAGGAGCTTATAAGGTTAGCCTGAACGGGCAGGCCATAGGCAGTTTGCCGCGCTTGGGCGCTTTCGCCATCCGCAGCTTCCTGCCCGTCCCGCCCGAGCTGTGGCCGGGGCTTGCCGACGTCAACCGGCTGACGGTAACTACCGCGGACGAAGAGATGTGCATCGGCGGATTCGTGCTGGAGATCGAGACCGCGGCCGGCTGGGTATACAGCGAACCGACGGAATTTTATACGAATTCGCACCGCTGGGATGAATGGGGCGCGCAAGGAATTCGCCATATCGACCGCAGCGGCGAAGTCATCAGGTGGAATTGCGGGATGCGACGATCAACGATTCGGTCGGGGACGACGATCTTCTTATCGAAACCGATCGTTCCTTCATCAGCGCGGGCACGGAATTGGCGGTCTATACCGGCAAGGAGGAGCGGGTGTTCCAACCGGGGCAGTGGTGCACTTACCCGACCGTTCCCGGATACGCCAATGCAGGCACAGTGATCGCCGTCGGTAAGAAAGTGAAGAAGACCGAGGTCGGTCGCCGAGTCTTCACATTCAGCAAGCACGCTTCCGTCGTGCGGGCCAACCAGAACAAATTTATGATCGAGATTCCCGATGGAATCGACTCTACGACAGCGGCCGCTTCACGCATGGCGGCGGTGGCGGCAACGGCCATCATTGTCAGCGATACCGGCTTGAATCCGTGGGTAGTCATCTATGGTTTAGGCGCCGTTGGCAATCTGGCTGCCCAGTCGTTTCAGAATATGGGATGCAGCGTGATCGGTGTCGACCCGACGGAATCCCGTTGCGAATTGGCGCGCAAGTGTGGAATTGCCCATACGGTATCGGGGTCCCCGGACGAAGTCCAGGAGGCCATCCGCGAATTAACCGACGGCCGAATGGCGCAAATATCCGTTGACGCTGTCGGTCACAGCGGTGTCATTATGCAGGCTATCAAATCGACAGCCAGCCATGGTCAATTGATTCTGCTTGGCAGTCCGAGGGCGCCGGTGCAGGGCAATTTGACGGAATTGCTGTCGGATATCCATATGCGCTGGATCACGGTACGGGGGGCGCTGGAGTGGTGCTTGCCGATTTATTCCGATTTCCCCAACACCCCGTCGCTGTTCAGCAAGCAGGAAATGATCTTTCGCTGGATCCAGCAAGGCAAGCTGATCCTTGAGCCGATGATTTCCCATCACATCCGCCCCGAGAAGTTCAAGGAAGGGTACGACGGGCTGTTGAATCAACCGGAAACCTATACCGGGGTCGTGATCGATTGGAAACCATAAGGGGAAAATGACGATGATTAATCTGCGCAACTTGGAAAATGGCGCCACCGAGGTCAGGGAAGCCCGGAATTACAATCCGACACCCGATGCGGAAGGGATCTTGGGCAAGTACGAGGTATTGCTGCCGGAGTTCACGACCGGCGTCCATTACGCCGCGTTTCAGAAATACGATCCGCATCCGAACGCCAAATACAATTGGCCGGACGGCTCCAACCGGATGCAGCCGCTCAAATTTGCGTCCTTCGCCGAATTGAACCCTGGCGGGTTGTTCATCCTGTTGGAGCTTGCATCCGGCTCCTACCTGGCCATCCTCCCGCTGGCAGGGCAGTACAGCATGGCCTGGTTTGTGCCTGAGCAAGGCAAGCTAACGATTGCGTTTGGTACGCTCGGTACCGAAGCTGTAGCGGCGGGGGAACCGCTCCCGCTTTATGCTGCGGCTTGCGACGACGACCCGTATGCCGCCTGCCGCCGGGTCTGGGAAGCAGCGTTGCCGGTGCTTGGCTATCCCACGCGAATGCGAATGGATAAGCGTTATCCCGACATTTTCCGCTATTTGGGCTGGTGCAGTTGGGAACAATTTAAGAAAAACATCAATGAGGCCGTCTTCGAGGAGGCCGCATTAGAAATCGAGCGTTCGGACATTCCGATCCGCTATATGTTGGTCGATGACGGGTATGTGGATGCGACCAAGGAAAGCGCCTTGCGCAGCTTCGCTCCGGTTGCGGACAAATTCCCGCACGGCTGGTCGAAGGTAGCCGCCTTGAAAAAGGCGGATAAAGTCAAGTGGATAGGGCTATGGTTCAACTTTAACGGGTATTGGACGGGAGTCGCTGCCGATCATGCGATGCCCGAGCTGGCGGAACACTTAAGTCCGATTCCTTCCGGCAAGGTGCAGCCGGCTGCCGGTTTCCTGTCCTCTGTCGCATTCTATGAAAGCATGGTCGGAGGGGCGAGAGAAGCGGGTTTCGACTTTGTTAAAGTTGACAACCAGGCCAGAAATTTGCACCTGTACCGGGGTACAGCCAATGCTGTCAGCAAATCCGCACAAAACTCGCAAGCTCTGGAGGCGGCCAGCGCCAGGCACATGGACGGGTTGATCAATTGCATGGCACATAACTCGCAGTGTTTGTTTAACACGCGGATCAGCGCGATAACGCGTTGCAGCGAAGATTATAAAGCCGGAGATTTGCCCAACGCCCGTCGGCATCTGCACAATTCCTATGCGAACATTCCTTTGCTCGGACAGACCGTCTGGGGAGACCACGACATGTTTCACTCCAACGACGAAATTTCCGGGAAAATGATGGCCGTCTCCAAAGCGATGTCCGGGGGTCCGGTGTACTTATCCGACCATCCGAAACAATTTAGAGCGGAATATATATGGCCGCTTTGCTACCACGACGGGGAGCTGATCCGCCCGCTGGCGCCGGCGGCGCCGTTGGCCGAGTGCCTGATTCTCGACCCGTTCGCCGACGGAAAGCCGTTTGTGGTCATCGCTCCTATGGACAATCGTACAGCCGCCTTGGTGGCTTACAATTTAACCGAACCGGAAATCCACGTTAACGTTGTGGTACGACCTGAACATTACCGACAGGCGAGCGCAATGATTCAGCCTACGGAAGCTCCATGGGACGCCCCGGAGGAAGGATTGTTGTTCTACGACGCGTATGCAGGAACAGCAAGGCCGATGGGCAACGAAGAATCATTCGTCTTGGAACATTTCGACGATCGGCTAATGTTCCTGTGTCCGATCAGCAACGGCTGGTCAGTGGTTGGCCGGACCGATAAGTATTTATCGCCCTCCACAGTGCGGATCGTCTTCGAGTCTCCTGTGGAATTGCTGTTGGAAGTTGCGGAAAGCGGGCCCATCGTTATCTGGAATCGAGAAGGCGTTATTGCCGCCGACTCTTTCTCATGTCATAGTATGGGTGACGGGCTATGGCGGGTGGATTTGCCACAGGAACACTGTTTGCGGATCGTTCGGTTGCAGCGGAAATAAGGGGAGATGAGGCGGAATGAGCCATTCGTTGAAAAACATCAGAATCGGCGGGAAAACGATTCCGGCGCAAGCCGTCGGCTTCGATAAAGACGGCACGTTATTCGACGCGGTCGCGTATTGGCGATATATCGATCGTCTGCGTCTGGCGAACTTCGTTTCTGCCGCCGGAGCGGAACATGCTGTAGAGTGGTCGAAGACGATGGGTTTCTATGCGCCGGATCGAGTGGATTATCAAGGGGTGTTGGCTTTGGCCTCCACGCAAGAGGAAATCATCCTCGTCGCCGGACTTCTTTATCGCCTCATGGGCTGGCCTTGGCCTCGATGCAGGGAAGTAGCCGGGAAAATATTTGCCGACGCTGACGATGCGATGACGATCTCTGAAGCTTTCCGGCCGCAAGCCGGTTTTCCCGATGTAATTCCGATGCTGAAAAATCAAGGGTTTCATGTGGGAATATTGACTTCAGACAGTTATCGTCGCACTAAAGCCTGCATGGAGCAGTCGGGGGTGGTGGGAATTCTCGATTTCCTCATTACACCGGAGCAAGTGGAGCGGGGCAAACCCGAGCCCGATATGGTTCATAAAGCATGCAGCATGCTCGGGATTGAACCTTCGGGCATGGTCGTCGTCGGCGATTCCGTCGTGGATATGCAGATGGCGAAAAAGGCGGGCGCCGTGGCCGTAGGTTTGGTCACTCACGAAGGTTCCCGGCAAGCTCTGTCTCAAGATGCCGATTTCCTTATTGAGTCGCTACGCGAGATCAAGGTGCTCGCCCCTACCGAATAAAATCGATCTAATGCACAGATAAGAGCTTATACCAAATCCACAACAACCCCCGTCGATCGGATCTCTTCAATGCTGTCGGCGGGGGCTTTCGTGTCTGTGATCACTCTTTGATATTGGGAGACCGGACATACAAAGGCAGGGCAAATTTTACCCAATTTACTGCTGTCAAAAACAAGCACTGAGCAGGAAGAATTGCTCATCATCAAATTTTTGATACGGGATTGGGACAAATTGGGGCAAGTCACACCCTTGGTCGGATGAATTCCGAGAGTGCCCAGAAAACAAATATTCGCCCTGAAATTGGAAAACATCTGCTCGACGATCGGACCGAGGATCAAAGCATCTTGGGCACTGCTGCTGCCGTTCATGATGCCGCCGCAAACATAGACGGAAATTTGGTTTTTATCATAGAGAATGTAGGCGATTTCAATATTATTCGTCACGACTGTCAGTTGATGAAAATCTTTGGCGATCCGCTTGGCGATTTCCCGGTTGGTCGATCCGCCGTCCATGAAAATCGTATCTCCCTCGGAAATCATCGTCATTGCCTGATTGGCGATCCGCAGCTTTTCATCATGGTAGGGGTCAAGCGGCTTGGAATCTCCTTCGGAGTCCTGCGCCTGTTCCGCTGCAAGCATAAGCGCGCCGCCGCCAACCCGCTGAATGTGCTTTTCTTGTTCCAGAGATTTCAAATCCCGGCGAATCGTAATCGGCGAAACGTTGAACATTCCGCTTAGCTGTTCCACTTCGGCATAAGGATGCAATTTCAAGTAGTCGATGATGTCATCCAAACGTTTTTTTCGATATTTCATATAATAAAACACCACAAGTCTGTTCGTATATTATCAAATAATATACCAAATCGCAAAGAAAATTTCAATATTAATCGTTTGTGAAGGAATTTTATCACCTTTTTGGTCGAGAGGCGAACATGTTGGAACTGCTGAAAGGTGCTAACCTGACCCCAGAGCCCCAGAGCCCCAGACCCCCCAGAGTGCGAAAAGCCTGCAAAAGTGCAGTTTTTTCACGGTAGAATCCGCAATTTTCTGGAAATGCCTGCAAAAGTGCAGTTTTTTTCGAAAAAGTCTCTGTCATGGGCATCCCCATCAAAAAATTCATGCACTATTGCAGGAATTTGTACTAATAGCCTTTGCTGTGGAGGAAAAAGATGCACTATTGCAGGAATTTGCCCTATACGCCTTCATGGGGTCCTCAACCTATCCCCCTCACCGCCCACTTGCAACCTAAACCGACAAAAAACCGCCCGGACCACCATGGCTGCAGCCATGGTGGTCCGGGCGGTTCCAGATCCAATCAACCTTGCAAATCCAGCACACCTTGGTGGATGATGCCGAACAGCTCGTCGATGTCGCCTTCCTCGATGCAAGAGAACGCAACTCGCAGATCGGTCTCGCCGAGAGCAATCGTGCCCACGCCGTATTTATCAAGCAGATGCGTCCGCAACCGATCGGCGTTCACCGTCTTCAGCTTCAAGCACATGAAGTAGCCGGAGTTGAACGGATAGTAGTCCAATACCCCGTCAAACTTGCCGCTATCGAGCAGCTGCTTGACGCGGTTGGCGCGGCGCTTCATGATATCGTGTTTCTCCTGCTGCTGCGCGGCGAACTCCGGTGATTTCAGCGCCTGCAAGACGAACGTCTGCGACGGATGTGAACCGCTCGATATCGTCGAACGGATCATGCCCATCGTCTTCTGCTCCAGCGCGGCGAGCACCGCCTCGTTCGGGTCGGCGAACGTGATGAAACCGACGCGGAAGCCCCAAACGAACTCCTCTTTCGTCGCACCGTCCACCTTGATCGCCAGCAAACGCGGATGAATGTTGGCCAGTTGGCCGAACAGCGACTCCTGCAACGAATCCTCGAAGAACAGCCCGAAATACGCATCGTCAACCACCGCGACAATGTTAATCCCGGCTTCCGCGCAAGCGAGCAGGGCGGCGACGATTTCCCGGCCTTCTGCCGGTGAAGGCGTATATCCAGTCGGATTGTTCGGGAAGTTGAGGATGACGATCGCTTTTCCCTTATCTTTTTGGGCCAAAACCTGCTCCTTCAATCCTTCGGCATTAAACATTCCCTTCGCATTATACAACGGGTAATACGCGATTTCTGCGCCGCGCCGCACTCCGTAGGTCAACTCGTAATTTTCCCAATTTTTATCCGGAATGACGACGGTATCTCCAGGTTCAGCGAACAGATCGGAGACGAGGCTCAATCCGTGCGTCAGCGCGTTGGTGACGAGCGGCAAGCTGAAGCTCTTGCCCTGCATCGACGGATTTTCCTTCAGCATCTTGTCGCGCCACACCGTGCGTAGCTCCGGCTTGCCGGCCGGGGGAGCGTAATCGTACAGATCCTTCGGCGAGTAGGCCGACAGCGTATCCTGGATCACCTTCAGGTGCATCGGCTGCTTGTTCTCGATCGCGATGCCGATCGTCGCATTGTATTTGTTCGCCTTGGCTTTCGCCTCCGCCGATTGATTCAGAATCCCTTCTTTTGGAAAATAAATCTGCTTGCCGAGCGTCGACAACATGTCGTACACATGGGGATTGCCTTCTTGGATCGTCCGGTTCAATCTCTCCGCCAACGGGTTCATCGCTAACAACTTCCTTCCTCGAAAAATGTAACAAAAATGAAATGTTGTTGTTACGTATTTCTAATGTTTAGGGGTTATTATATTCCCATGACCCCCTTTTGAATATATATCTCTTGGGAACCTCTCCGGATGGAAGGTTCTCCTTTTTTTCTACGGAAGAATGTTTCCCTCCCGAAGGAACCACTGATCACCCTATGTTACAGCGCCACAACCTGCCGCTCTTTGTTCCGGAAGAACACCCATTCCTTGAAGCCGATCTCCTTCAGCCGCTTGCGCACGAGCTCCCAATCGTCCCCGACCCGTGTCGGCACGTGGGCGTCCGAGCCGAACGTCACACTCACTCCGGCATGGCATGCCCGCTCCAAAATATCGTCAGTCGGATACCAGCCGCCGCAAAATTTCATTTTGCCCGACGTATTAATCTCAATCGCTACTCCGCATTCGGCAATCGTCTTCAGCGTCCGGTCGACCGACGAGGTCTCATACTGCCCAAACTCCGGGAAAAATCCCCGCATCGCATCAATGTGCCCGAGAATCTGAAACATCCCGCTGCGAGCCGACTGCTCGATCAGATCGTAGTAGACATCCTTTTCGGCGATAATTTCCCGCTCACTTTTTCCTGCAAACCGGCCTTTCTTGAAAATGCTGATCCCGTTGCTGAAATGAACGGATCCGATTATGTAATCGAACGGATACTTGTCGAGCACGCCCTTGTACACCGCCGCATGCTCGGGGAAAAAGTCCGACTCCACGCCAAGCAGCACTTCGATGCGCCCTTTGTATTCTTCCTTCAACCGCAGCACTTCCTCGATATACGCAGCGAACATGCTCTTGGCCATCGTAATTTTCGGATGCGCATGATCCACTTCTTCGCCAAAATACGGCGAATGATCGGAAATGCCGACTACCTGCAAGCCTCCGGCAATTGCGGCTTCAACATAATCGCGGATTGTGCCTGTAGCGTGGCCGCACCGTTCGTGATGGGTGTGCAGATCGAATTTCATGACGTTTGCTCCTCCTGTAGGTGTGTTATTCCGATCCAACGAACTGAGTTTCCGGCATGCCTTTCAAATCGCTTAAAAATTGTCGCATCGCAGAGTTAATATAACGCCCCGATTTATAAA